>NZ_JBHIOD010000034.1:0-6979 GCF_042195355.1 Bartonella sp. CL266QHHD | reverse complement strand
GCTTTGGACAGAACGAAAATTTACCAGCAGTGATAAAGGCGCCAAACAAGCGCGCTTGAAACTCACGCTTACCGGTGGACCTGCTGCGCGGTCCATGGTGCGTGATTTTGGCGCTGGCATATTATAATGGGAAAATGAGAGATGACAAAAACCAAAAAACTCGACATGGAATTGCCTAAAGAAGGACGCTTTATCAGTTCTGAATTCCCAATCTTGCGGGAAAACTTGACCAAAATTGATCAAGCTCTTTTGGCTGGTGAGGAAAAGGTAAACGAAAAAGCACTTTTACAACACACGCATATCATAAGCGAAATCACAAATCTAGAAAGCGCTCTCAATGGCAAAATGGCAGCGGATAAAACTTTCTCATTTGCTGATTTAAGCGATATCGAAGGCGCAAAAGATGCTGCCAACAATTATGTTCTCTATAAATCAAGCAACAATAACTTTACCTTTGGCAGTGCTGTCTCACTATTAGGCGCGCATCAACATAAAACCGAAGATATCGTGGGGCTTGATGATTTTAGAGCCAAGATTAATCAAGATATGACAAGCTATGGGCGCCTCACAAGCCCAAATGAATGGCAGAATTATAATAAATTTACCAGCAAAGTCACCATGAGTGGTGGCTTAGAACTTTTGGGTAATTCGTCGTTTAGCCTTATTCATAATGGTGAAACGGTGACAAGTTTAAGCACAAATGGAAGTACCTTGAAAGGACCTTTGAGAGTTGATGGTGAAGCTGTTTATACCAAGGTGCAAGTGGATGCTCTTTTGGATGCTTTAATCAAAAAGCGTAAAGAAGAGTACATTGAAATCGTTATGTTGCAGAGTGGTAATATTCCTTGGCCTGATGGGGTGACAGATGACACTGATATTGAAATCATGGCTTGGGGAGGTGGCGGGAGCGGTGGCCAACGTGGAGGAGGTGGTGGTGGTGAATGTATTTCTTTAAAGATTCAAAAACGCCAATTACAGAATAATGATGTAGTGGCTATTGGAAAAGGCGGATATGGAAATGGTGTTAATGGTGGTAATACGCTAGTTGGTTCTATTCTTACAGCACGGGGTGGTAAGGGGAATAACGGTTATATTGGTGGAAATAGTGGTGGTGGAGTTTCAGGTGGTTATGGAACTGCAAGTGGTAGTAATAATAATGGTTATGCGGGAAAAGAACATCCTTGGCATGGAGGCGGAGGAGGTGGTGGTGGCTTTAATGATAGTTGTGGCGGTGATGGAGGGGATAGTACCTATGGTGGAGCAGGTGGAGGTGGGAGTGGTGGGAGTGGTGGTAGTGGTATAGCTAATAATGGAGGTAAGGGAGGAAAAAGCCAGTATGGTGGCAATGGAGGAAGCGGAGCTGAAAAAGGATATGGCGGCGGTGGCGGTGGCGGTTATCGAGATGGTGAAGATGGAACAGTAAATGGTGCTGGACGGGGTGGTGATGGCGCAGTTAAATTAAAGATCTTTGTATAAGCGTTTAAAGGCTTGTATGCTCTTCCGTCTTTAAGTCCCCTTTAAAGCCCTTTAAAAGGGCTTTTTGACTGACAGTGTCAGACTTATGAAAGGGAGCTCTTGTTGTTATGGTCTCTTCATTGATTTGGAGAGCAAAATGGCAATAGAATTTAATCATGGGATTCGCATTGTAGAGGCTGGTGAGGATTCCCGTCCTTTAGCAACATTTGATCAGACCGCCATTGGAGCGGTTGTTACAGCCCCTGATGCTGACAACCAAGTTTTTCCCCTCGACGAGCCCGTGTTGGTCTTCACCCATGAGACAGAGAAAATCCAAAAGCTTGGGGCAAGAGGCACGGCTCTTGATGTGATTAAAGCCGTGTGCGCGCAGGGGATTGAGGCACAAATTATCCTTGTGCGTGTGGAAGAAAAGTCAACCATTGCTGAGACACAAACCGAAATGGTGGGATCAAACGCTCGACTGACCGGTGTGCATGCCTTAGCGCATGCGCGGGGGCATTTGGGTGTGGAACCTGGAATTCTCTTAGCACCGGCTTATAGTGCAGGGCGCCTTGATAATGGCAAAAACCCTGTGGCAGACGCTTTGGAACAAGTGGCAGAAAAGCTACAAGCGATTGCGGTTTTTGATACGGGGGGTAAAAACACGCAAGAAAGTCTTGCCTATCGTGCAGATTTTTCCTCACGCTTTTGTTATTTGATTGATCCCTTTGTACGGGTGGCAAATCGTGAGGGGGGTGTTAGTGTTAAACCGGCAAGTCCTTTTGCTGCCGCCATGTTTATCAAACGTGACAAGCAAAGGGGCGGTGTTTTTTGGTCTCCTTCCAACCAAGATGTGCATGGCATTTTAGGGACAGCACGCCCCATTAGCTATTTTGATGGCGAAATTGATCATGAGGCAAATCGCCTTAACCAAGCCGATATTGCGACCTTTATTCCAGCACGGCTTAGCCAAAATGCGCAGGGAGAAGTAGCTTCCAATGGGCGCATTTTATGGGGCAACCATACCACCTCCAGTGACCCATTGTGGCGTTTTGTCAATGTGGTGCGCACCCGTACAGCCTTGGAAAAAACCATCATTAACAATTTCCGCCCTTGGGCCAATGATGAAAACCTTACTGGTCAACATGTTATTGCCATTACCCGCAGCCTTACACAGTTTCTTGATGATCTGATTGCGCGGGGTGCGCTTTTGGGTGGCCGGGTTTGGTTTGATCGTGATTTAAATTCCAACAGCACTTTGCAATTGGGAAAATTGCGGGTCGAGTTTGATGCAGAAGAAGTGCCACCTTTAGAAGATTTGAGTTTCGGCAGCCGGCGCAATAGCGCTTATTTTGACCGTTTGGCGCAAGATATCCAAAAGAAAATGACTTATCAATTTGGCGATACGCTTGAAACTTATCGCAAAGCAGCAAGGAGTTAGAGCATGACTTTACGCATTGTACGCGGTTTTACGCTGATTGTTGATGATGATGTGAATCTTCACCTTGATCTTGAAACCCTCAAATTACCTACGTTGGAAGAAATTACAGAAACCTATCAACCAGGGGGCTCTGATATGCAAATTGATGTGAGCGGTCTTGGTGTGAAAGCTTTGAGTTTACAAATGAAAATCCGCAGCCATACCCCTGAGGTCATCGGTATTTTTGGTGGTCCTCCTGGTCTTCGTCATAAATTCACTGGCAAAAAACATGTGATCTCTGAAGAAGATGGACGTGAGCATGAACATTCCATTGATGTGACAGGGCGGTTGGTCAAAGTCGATAGCGAAGGCTTAACAGCTGGAAAAGCGACAGGCTATGATTGCGAGATCAAAAATGTTTGGGACTATACGGAATTTTGGGATGGTTCTGTTTTGCACCGCTTTTCTTTTAAACGGGGCGGCTGGCTTGTCCGCAATGGGCAAGAGATCGGTTCTCGCCGCCGCTCTATTCTCAATTTATAGGAATTGATCATGACAAGTTTACAAACCAGCATTGACGTGGAATTGCAGGTTCCGTTTCTTTATCAAGATAAAAGTGGCAAAGAAACTCTATGCAAGAAACTGACCTTTTATCGCCCCACTTTTAAGCATGCCAAGCAATTAGCGGTGCTCATTGGACCACAATTGACAGAGCTGCTGCTTCCTGAGTTTGGAGAGCAAAAAACAACTTTGAGCAATGATGTGCTTATCACGAAGCTTTCTCAAGTTTTGTTCACAAGTGAGGCAACAGAAGGCATCACAGCACTTTTGGCTGATATGTCACGTGAATCTATTGAATTGATTGATCGAGTTGATGTGATGGATATTGTCGCAATATTGAAGGCTTTTTTTGCTTTTTTTACGCAACGCCAATCCTCTCTGCCAGACAATTTGGGGCAGAACTAGCCCTTTATTATCACTGGGCGCCTTCAGAGATTAACCAGATGGATTGGCTGGATGTGATTGCCTATCGAGAAGAACTCGCGCGCCTGAAAGCTCAAGAATATGAAAGCCATCAGTTAGGATAAAGAATCGTCATGGATGTTTCCCTTGTTGTGCGTTTTGTCAATCATCTGCAAGAGGGGATAGCTTCTGCCAAGCGTGATCTTGCAGCCTTTAGTTCAGATGTTGCGCATTTCCAAAACAAGACAAGGCAGCACTTTAAAAATTGGTTTGACCCTGAGCATCTTGAGGATGCGACAAAGAATGCGGAAAATGCTTTTATCCAAGCACGCGGGCGTATGGTGGGTGCCATTGCGCAAACAGCAACCTTAATTGCACCGCTCTATAAAGCCATGCAATTTGACCAATCGATGAAGGGATTAGAAAAGGTTCTCGATGCCCCCCTTGATCGCTTAAAGGAATTGCGCCGTTTTGCGCTTGAAACCTCCACCAAGATTCCGTTAGCGGCGCGTGAAGTCTTAGAATTGATGACCAGTGCCAGCCAAGCAGGGATTGGTGAACAAGATCTAGAAGCTTTTAGCATTTACGCCGCTAAAGCAGCTGTAGCTTTTGATATGACGGGAGATCAGATTGGGGAGCGCTTTGCCAAATTGCGCAATGTCTTTAAGCTTAATCAGGTAGGCATTGAAGATCTAGGCGATGCTATCAATCATCTCTCTAATCACATGGCGGCAAAGGCCAGTGAAGTGTCTGATTTTACCAATCGTGCCACCGGTGCGGCAACCATGTTTAAGTTGACAGCGCGCGAAACTGCGGCATTTGGTACAGCGATGATTTCTGCTGGGATTGTTCCTGAGAGTGCCGCGCGTGGTTTTAATGCCATGAGTGCGCGCATTCAGGCAGGGGGCAAACATATTGAAGATGCTTTTGCCAATATCGGGCTTTCTCGCGAAAAATTCATGCAAGATCTGGACAAAGATGCCACCGGCACCTTGGTGCGCTTTTTTAATGTGTTGGGTAAATCCGAACAGGGGATGCGCTCGCTGATTGCCATTGCGGGGCGCGATTTTACCGGTGATTTTGCCAAATTGGTGGGTAACCCCGAATTGTTAGGGCAAGCTTTAGAGTATGTGAAAGATCCACAAGTCTTTAAAGGTTCGGTAGAACAAGAAGCAGACAAACAAGCAACCGGTGCCATGCGGCAATTTGAACTCTTACAAAACCGTATTGTGGCTCTGGGCATCACCATTGGTGAAGTGCTTCTGCCTCCTCTCAACAGTCTCATGGAAACTGTTGGTAATTTTACCAATGGGTTGATGGCGTGGGCGAATGCGCACCCAACTTTAACAAGCGCCATTATCAAAACCATTGCCGCCCTCATGGCTTTTAATATTGCTCTGCGCGTGTTGCGCTTTACTCTTGCTGGGACACGCCTTGGGCTTCTTCAATTGATGGGCTCTTTTATCAAGATGGGTGCTGTTAGTCGTGGTGTTGCTGCAAGCTGGCGGGGCTTAGCAGCCGCAGGGCGCTCGCTGGGTTTAATAGCAGCAAGCTTTGGTGGAAGTGCGCTGCGTCTTCTTCGCCCCATGACTTTACTGGTAGGGGCTTTACGGGGGATTGCTGTCTCAGGAAGTGCATTTGCTGCCTCTTTTGGTTGGATGGGGACAGTGATCGAAGTGGTTGGGGCAAGTCTTTCCTCTGTTGTGGGGGGTATTTTTACCCCGATCGGGGCGGTCATTGCTGCTGTTGTGGCTGTCATCCTTGCTGCTGGTTTTGCTTTGTGGAAATATTGGGATCGTTTTTCTTCTTTTGTCAAAGGTTTTGCACGGGGGGTATCTCGGGCTTGGGGGCGTGCCTTTGAAGCCGTCATGCGCTTTTTTGGTGCTGATACCACCACCATCACCAAATGGAAAAATATCATTGCTGCTGCTTTTGATTTCTCTCAAACTTGGCAAAAGTTTAAACAAGAGCTTTCCTCTGTTGTCGAGTGGTTTGGCAATTTGTGGGAGGGCGTTAAACAAAGCTTTTCCAACTTTTGGCAATGGTTGAAGAGTTTTTTTACACAGGAAAAGCTCTCGGATGCTGCCAAGGCTGGTATGGAACAAGCGGGCGAAGATCTGGCTAATTCGATTGTCGATGGCTTTATGTCGTCTATCTCACAATTGATGGATTATTGTAAATCTTTGCCTAGCCGCATTAAGGGGTGGATTGGTTCCATTGATGTAAGAGAGTTTTTGCCAAGTTTTTTGGGGGGTAAAACAGCCATTCAGCCCATACCACAATTTGCGGGGGCTTCTCCTGTAAATTCATCTGCGAGAGAGCAAAGAGACAAAGACCGTTCCCCCATCACACACAATCAAAATGTCACAGTGCATGTTAATGGTGCCCGTGATCCTGTTGTCACTGGTCGTGCGGTTGCCCATGCTTTGCAACGGGCACGCGCTAATGCGCTGCATGGCGGGACAGAATGAGGGGAGGGAGCCTATGAGAGATCCTTTGATGATGTTAGGACCGCATCAATTTTATGTGGACTGGCTGAATTTCCAATCTTTTGAAGAAGAGTTTTCTGCCTCATGGGTTTGTATGGAGCGTTTTGGCAAGGCACCCAGTTTGCAATTTACCGGCTATGGCAATGATGCAAAGACCATTCATGGAGTTTGGTTTCCAGAAGAATTTGGTGACCGTGTAGCCATTGATGCCATCACTACAACTATCCGAAGAGCAAAGCCGGTCCAGATGCTTCANTTTGCAATTTACCGGCTATGGCAATGATGCAAAGACCATTCATGGAGTTTGGTTTCCAGAAGAATTTGGTGACCGTGTAGCCATTGATGCCATCACTACAACTATCCGAAGAGCAAAGCCGGTCCAGATGCTTCATTGGATCAATGATACCACCTATAGTGTCCTTCTCCATGGACCCGTAGTAATCACCACGATCAATAAAGACCATGACTATATCAGTCGCTCTGGTCAATCCCAGCGCATCCGCTATTCCATTACGCTCTTGCCCTTTTTTAATGGCGGAAAACCACAAGGACAATACCAAGAGAGACAAATCCAAGAGGAACCTACCCCATGAAGATACCCAAAAAGCGCGTTATTGTAGAGCTAGAGGATATGAGCCTCGATCTCCTTTGC
>NZ_JBHIOD010000033.1:0-282942 GCF_042195355.1 Bartonella sp. CL266QHHD | reverse complement strand
GAAGTAACGTAGGTTGGATACTGCTAAACCAACGGCGGCTGCTTGCCTTGCCTCTTTCCGTACGCTCTTAATATCATAACTTAAAATATTAAACTTCATATCTGTATATCGGTCAGACCGATCAACAGCATCATCAATGGCATTAATAACAATATTATCCACCCGACTATCCGTATATTTTTTTGCATCATCGAGAACAATTTTCATCTGTTGCTGAGTGTAATCATGCAGTTGACCACCATTCACAGCTTCTTTCGAGTCCTTCTCAATACGGCCATCCGCAACATTATCAATTAAAACAGGTTCACTGGAATCTCCACCCTCTAAAGTGATCCTATTGGTTTTGTTTCCTTCTCCATCTTTATCATAGTTAACTGCGCCATCAGAAAGATTATTAACCGTGTTCTCAATATTATCAACTCTGTCTTCAATATTGAAAACCGTTTCACCAATATTCGTAACCGTAGTGGAAATATTGTCGACTCTGTTTTCAATATGCTTAATATCTTTTTCAACGCCAGTGATACGTTCGTTGGTCTCCCAAAGCTGTCCGCCATTGACTGCATCTTTTGACCCTTCTACAATTTTACCATCTGCTACATTGATAATCTTACTTGGTTGACCATCATGGCTAGCGTCATAAGCTTTTTTCTGCTCATTCCAATTTAAACCATTGGACGAGACATTGTTTTCAACATTTTGAATGCGGTCGTTTATCTTAGACATACTCTCACTCACGCCGTCAAAAGCACTGGCAACGTTATGATAATTCTTCTTTTCACCAGAGCTACCGTCAGCCTTGAATTGTGCTATCTTGAAAGTAGGAGCAGTCCATTCTCCATTATTATAGCCAGCGCCACCACCAAAATACGCAGCCAATTGGTTGCTCATAAGATAAAGTTGCGAACCATTTATAGCATCGGTTGAATTTTCAGTAATATCTCCATTGGCAAGAAACTTAATTTTGCTATTGGTTCTTCCCTCTCCATGCTGTGCTACAAATGCCTGCTCATCACCGTTCCACAACAAGGCGTCCCCTTTAACTTCTTGAGTAATATTCGTGATTTTTTCATTGACATCGTTTACCACATTCGTCAGATGCGTATTCACACTCTTCACATTTGCATCAAGACCTGTCAAAGCTGAGCCAACATCATGATAATTGGCTTTTGCCACCTGACCATCTTCAACAATAACAGATAAACTATATTTTGGTCCTTTAAAGGCACCATTTTCGAATGAGGCATCACCACCAAAATAATTTGCTATATCTCCAGATATTTTATTAATTTGATTCCCATTGATTGCATCATGCGATCCTTGCGCAATTATGCCATCTTTAACATTATGGAGAGCAACAGGGTCTTGGTTATCTACCCCACCTAAAGTTACGCTACCATAATTAATGGCACCATTTTCTTTATCGTAGAGAACTGCAGCAGCTCTTGTGAGATTAATATCATTAGAAATCATCTCTATACTTTTATCAAGCTGGGCTTTGTTAACAGCTTCATCACTCCACTCTGCAGCTTTTACACCGGAAATTGTACGAGCATCACCAGATTCGTTTGCAACATTGATTTCTATACCACCTGTTGACTCACCAATGGTGATAGCACCTTCATTCTCTTCCTGCTTAACGAGGCTATTTTTTGTCGCATTCGTAATCTGATTTTGAATATTCGTGATAGAAGCATCAACAGCATTAAAAGTAGATTCAAAACCATTATGTGGCTTACCCTGAATAGTGTAAGTGGGAGACTTACCGTTAGATACATCTGCACCACCACCAAAATATTGAGATGTATTTTGAGAAATTTTTTCTAGATTATTCGTAACAGTGGTAACATTCTGATTAGTAACAAAAAGTTGTGAACCATTTACCGCATCGGTTGAATTAGCAGAAATGTCTCCATTGGCAAGAAACTTAATTTTGCTATTGGTTCTTCCCTCTCAAAGCTGTGCTACAATTGCCTGCTCATCACCGTTCCACAACAAGGCGTCCCCTTTAACTTCTTGAGTAATATTCGTGATTTTTTCATTAACATCGTTTACCACATTCGTCAGATGCGTATTCACACTCTTCACATTTGCATCAAGACCTGTCAAAGCTGACCCAACGTCATAATAGTTGGCTTTTGCCATCTGACCATCTGTATCAATAACAGATAAACTATATTTTGGTCCTTTAAAGGTACCATTCTTGAATGACGCACCACCACCAAAATAATTTGCTATATCTCCAGATATTTTATTAATTTGGTTCCCATTGATTGCATCATGCGATCCTTGCGCAATTATGCCATCTTTAACATTATGAAGAGCAACAGGGTCTTGGTTATCTACCCCACCTAAAGTTACGCTACCATAATTAATGGCACCGTTTTCTTTATCGTAGAGAACTGCAGCAGCACTTGTGAGATTAATATCATTAGAAATCATCTCTATACTTTTATCAAGCTGGGCTTTGTTAACAGCTTCATTAGCATTTACAGCTGCCTTCACACCAGAAATCGTCCTATCGTTGCCTGCATTATTTGCAACATTGATTTCTATACCACCTGTTGCCTTACCTATGGTGATAGTACCTTCATTCTCTTCTTGTTTAACGAGGCTGTTTTTTGTCGCATTTGTAATCTGATTTTGAATATTCGTGATAGAAGCATCAACAGCATTAAAAGTAGATTCAAAACCATTGTGTGGCTTACCCTGAATAGTGTAAGTGGGAGCCTTACCGTTAGATACATCTGCACCACCACCAAAATATTGAGATGTATTTTGAGAAATTTTTGCTAGATTATTCGTAACAGTGGTAACATTCTGATTAGTAACAAAAAGTTGTGAACCATTTACCGCATCGGTTGAATTAGCAGAAATGTCTCCATTGGCAAGAAATTTAATTTTGCTATTTTCTTTGTCTGCTCCATGCTGTGCTACAAATGCCTGCTCATTATTACTCCACAACAGAGAATCTTTAGAGACACCATCAATTTTCTGAGTAAACTCATTGGCTACATGTGTTAAGCGGCTATTCACATTGTTGATATTGTCATCAAGCCCTGTCAAAGCATCACCAACATTATTATGGTCCTTAGTTATTGCTACACCATCTTCAGAAATTTGCGATAAATGATAGTGCGGACCAAACAAAATACCTTCGCTAAATTCCGCATCACCACCAAAAATGACTGCTACATCTCGGGATATTTTTTCAATCTGGCTACCATTAATTGCATCATGCGATCCTTGCGCAATCATGCCATCTTTAACATTATGGAGAGCAACCGGTGCCGTAGTCTTATCACCACCTAAAGACACACTATTATAATTAACGGCTCCATCTGCTTTTTTATCGTAGAGAACTGCAAAAGCACCCACTTTCTGAATATTGAACACCTCTTCACCAAGATCAGTAACCGTAGCTGATATGTTAGTAACCTTATCGTTAATATGGATAATATCCTTTTCAGCACCTGCAACACGATCATTCGTCTTCCAAAGCTGACTACCATTGATTGCATCATGCGAATTTTCAATAATTTTCCCATCTTTAACATTACGGAGAGCAACCGGTGCTGTAGTCTTATCACCACCTAAAGACACACTATTATAATTAACGGCTCCATCTGCTTTTTTATCGTAGAGAACTGCAAAAGCACCCACTTTCTGAATATTGAACACCTCTTCACCAAGATCAGTAACCGTAGCTGATATGTTAGTAACCTTATCGTTAATATGGATAATATCCTTTTCAGCACCTGCAACACGATCATTCGTCTTCCAAAGCTGACTACCATTGATTGCATCATGCGAATTTTCAATAATTTTCCCATCTTTAACATTACGGAGAGCAACCGGTGCTGTAGTCTTATCACCACCTAAAGACACACTATTATAATTAACGGCTCCATCTGCTTTTTTATCGTAGAGAACTGCAAAAGCACCCACTTTCTGAATATTGAACACCTCTTCACCAAGATCAGTAACCGTAGCTGATATGTTAGTAACCTTATCGTTAATATGGATAATATCCTTTTCAGCACCTGCAACACGATCATTCGTCTTCCAAAGCTGACTACCATTGATTGCATCATGCGAATTTTCAATAATTTTCCCATCTTTAACATTACGGAGAGCAACCGGTGCTGTAGTCTTATCACCACCTAAAGACACACTATTATAATTAACGGCTCCATCTGCTTTTTTATCGTAGAGAACTGCAAAAGCACTTCCCTCTTCAATGTTATTAATACTGTTACTAATATCTGCTATACGCCCATCCAGTTGTTCTTTATTAACAGCGTCATTAGCATTTACAGCTGCCTTCACACCGGAAATTATCCTATTTTCACCAGATTTGTTTGCAACATTGATTTCAGTGCCACCTGTTGACTCACCAATGGTGATAGCACTTTCATTTTCCTCCTGCTTAACGAGGCTGTTTTTTGCCACATTCGCAATCTGATTTTGTATATTCGTGATAGAAGTATCAACAGCATTAAAAGTAGATTCAAAACCATTATGTGGTTTGCCCTGAATAGTGTAACTGGGCGCCTTACCGTTAAATACATCCGCTCCACCACCAAAATATTGTGATATATTATGAGTTACACCTTCAACTGTATTCTCAATCTTCCCTAACTGCGCAAAATTCACTGCATCCTCAGGTTCTTCCCCAGCTGCCACTCCTGTAATCTTTTTATTACCAGCATCAATACCATCCACAGTTATACCAGCCCCATTAGCAAACAGAATGCCATCATCACTTATAGAGCTTCTTCCAGCGGTAACTCGTTCCACTTTAATATTCTCAGCTAGATCAAATTTTACATTATTGTCTTCCTCACCTTTTATAATCGTAAGGTTGCCACTTGCCGCTGACAAATCTACAGTATCTTTTATACCAACGGCTTTAGCATTTTCACCCCCAACAGACAAACTCCAACCTTGATCTACGTATTTTTGTAATGATTTTAACTGCGCAACATTCACAGCATCAGTATTATAAGTACCAGCTGCCACCCCCTCAAGCTGGCGCGCCATCTTCTCTTTATCATTACCAATAGTCGCTATACCTGCATTACCTACCCATACATGACTATCATCACCTGATAAACCTTTAGTGAAAGGATCATAACCGGCCATGCCAAAACCTGAGACAGTCCCAGAACCGTCCCCAAGAATAACCTTTCCATACGCCCGCGTTTCAGGCCCAGACCCTATAGCAACAGTTTCATCACCATCAGCCCTCACTCGTAAAGAATAAGCATTTACGAATGCATCTCTATTATCATCTTGGTTATTATATCCGGCATCTATCGCGATATTACCTAGTCCTAAAGCGTGCGCTGTAGAGTCTATAGCTACACTTTTCCCCTTTTCCGTATATTCCTCTGGATCTAAAATAACAGCGCCACCCACTGTAAAGATATTTTGCGCATCTTTCCATACAGACCTTCCGTCGACTGTTAAAACATTTATGGTAGAATTATCCCCCCCCATACCACTTGTATAATCATTATAAGCAGAAAGAGTACTTTGCGGATAAACCACGGCAGCATTCTTCACATTTTCAAGAGATGCTTTTGTTAAATCGAGATTTGCTGAAAAAACAGGAGAAGCATTCGATAAAAACAATGCCACCGCAGTTCCTAACGAAGCTACTTTAAACAATGATGATCGATGATGTGAACGAGAAAAACTCAAATCACGCAGATTTTGTGTAGTATATAATTTTTTCATAATACCCCCTTCATAATAATAGATTAAAAACACAAAAAAGGTATGCTCTAGAACTCTAAAGCTTTCTTATTTCCTTTGCGTGTTCCTGCTTTTACAGCGTGTTTTAGGTCATAAATAAAATTAAGACATAAGCTGTTGTTTCTACAGCGTCTTTAGAAGGGTAATTAGGGGAAGGTTCGTGAAAATCAATTTGAGGAAGGTAAAAAAATACTTAATATTAGAATAGATTTCATTTTTCTACCAAAGGTTGTGTGTCGTTTTTAGCTTTGATCTCTTTGAAAGAGGTATAATTTTTGTTGTGCCTATTGATCATCCGCTAGGCATCAGTTTATTTTTCGTAAATAAGATTTTTTATTTCATTAGAGGATTTATGAAAGCTTTTTACTAAAATGCCCCATCTATATCCTTACTAATGGTAATGTGTCTCGTTGCTGTATCCTGTTTTACAAAAATACTCACTGCTACTTGTTCTTTTATTCCCTTCAGTTGTGAAAAATTCATTGCACTATCTAGCACCCATATCTTTAGCTGCCTCACCAGAAATAGAC
The DNA here is from genome assembly GCF_042195355.1 of Bartonella sp. CL266QHHD. NCBI lineage: Bacteria > Pseudomonadati > Pseudomonadota > Alphaproteobacteria > Hyphomicrobiales > Bartonellaceae > Bartonella > Bartonella sp. CL266QHHD. The sequence continues at coordinate 276,652 of NZ_JBHIOD010000033.1, read as the reverse complement.
AGTTTCCACCCTTTTTTTCTTACGACTTCTTCTAAATCTTGCAACTGTCTCAGGTTCACTGCATCGGCAGATTTGCTATCAGCTGCTACGCCTATAATTTGTCGCGTTATGTTCTTACTAGGAACACCAATACTTACTGAAACTTTCGTACTTTTCCATTGAGATTAGGTGTTTTTAGCCAGTCCTTGCAGAACAGACGTATCCCCAAAACGCCAGCAGCTCTACCAGACACAGAGTTGTTCCCGATAGCTCTCCCATCAACCATCACTTTCTTTAGAATAGGAACCTAAAGCGATACTTCCACCCCCTTTTGCTTTTGAATAGAAGCCCATAGAAATAGCTTATTGAGCAAATGCATATGCACGGAGTGACCAAGAGCAATCGAACCATATTCTAAAGCTTTAGAAACAGCTCCTACTACTGTTGAATAATCACTCTTCGAAAGAGTATAATCATTTTCCCCGTGTTCGCTCTTCTTATTATATTCACCACCTACTGCGACACTGCTTTTCTCTAAAGCATGAGCCATATTGCCTACAGCAACGCTCCATTCTTTTTCCGTTTGCGCTCCACTACCCTAAAGCAATACTTGTGTTTGGAGTACATTGCATATCCTGTAGATCGTTGCATTATAAAGCATACGTTTAAAACTATACGAAAATAAAAGCTAAAACTGTCTTCTTTTAATAAAGGGTATATTCGTATTTACATTGCTTGAAGCATTTTAATAAATCAAAATAATAGCAATCAATTTTTTGAATCTTTACCACTAAGCTCTTTTATTCTCAACAAAAGTTGTAATAAGCTTTTTATATTCGGATTTTATATAATTACGGGAGTTTTATACATTTAGAATAGCTTTAGAGAGTTCTGGAAGAAAGTAAAAAATTTGCCCTTTTCTTAAATAAGAAAAAGGCAAATCAATTTTATGGATTTAGTCGTTTATTAGTTGAGTATCACATTAACCCCTGTACTTATACCCCAGTGACCTCCAGAAGTGGTAATTGACAAGTTGGAACCAATATCACCGTTCTCTGAAGTATAACCTGCACCAAAAGCAAAAGCAGATTGACTACGCCATAAACCACTACCAAATGCGATTGTTAATTTTCCAGGAATATCACTATAGCGTAAACCAGCTACTGCTAAACCAACAGCTGCTGCTTGTCTTGCCTCTTTTCGAACATCCTCAACAGCATAACTTAATGTCGAAAACTTCATATCCGTATACGAATTAGCCTCACTAACTCCATCTTTTACAAGATGAGAAACTTTCTCATCCGTATACTTATTGGCACTTTCAAGCACAAAATCCATCTTATCTTTTAATTGACCGCCATTAACCGCTTCTTTCGAATCCTTTTCAATCTTTCCATCGGCTACATTGGCTATTAATACTGGAGAACTGTCATCTCCACCAACTAAGCTAACTTTATTGGCCTTTTTGCCCGTTTTTTCATCTTTATCGTATTGTACAGATCCCTCCGTAACTTTATTTTCAATATCCTTGACCTGATCTGTAATCATCTGCTGAGTTTCCCAAAGCTGTCCTCCATTCACAGCTTCTTTTGAATCTCTGTCTACCTTGCCATCCTCTACATTGATAATCTTACTTGGACTCTTAACACCCTGAGCATCAACATGAGATGCATCATAGCTTCCTTTTTCTTCATTCCAATTCAGACTATTCGAAGAGGTACCCTTTTCAACTTCTTTTATACGATCATTGATAGTGCTCATGCTGTCATTAACAACATCAAATGCTTCAGAGACATTATTACGCTCCTCTTTATCACCTTTCGTACCATCCTTATTAAAGACCTGAACAGTGAATTTTGGTCCTTGCCAGTTTCCTTCCTTATCATAACCAGCTCCTCCACCAAAATATGAGGCAAATGTCTGTTGAAGTGTATAAATCTGACCACCATTAATCGCATCCGTCGAATCTTCTGATATCTTTCCTTTCGCAAGGAACGTGATCTTGCTGTTTTCCTTGTTACCTTCTTTCTCATGCTGTGCTACAAACGCACCTGCATCATCACTCCACAACAACGCATTTTGCTCAATGTTGTCTGAAATCTCATTATGAAGATTCTTGAAAACCTTATTTACACCGGCAAACGCGGCTGCAATGCTATCATAATTCTCCTCTTCAAAGCTTCCATCTTCTTGGAAAGTCATTATCTTGAAACCTGGAAGCGCCCAGCCATCACCATCATACTTAGCATCACCACCAAAATACTTTGCTAGCGACTGATTCAGATCATAAATCTGTCCGCCATTAACCGCATCACTCGAGCCTGATACTATAGAGCCAGCCGCAAGTGATGTGATCTTGCTTGCTTTTCTGTCATCACCTTTCCCATGCAGAGCGACAAAAGCTTTGTCACCATCGCTCCAAGATAAAGAATCTTGTGCAACTCCCTCTGAGACCTCCTTAATGCGAGCGTTCACATTCTTGATATTGTCATCAAGTCCTTTAAAGGCAGAACCAACATCGGTATGCGGTTTATCTGTTACTTCGCCACCTTTATCAATACTGGATAAATTATAAGTTGGCCCTTTAAAAGCACCACCCTTAAATTCAGCATCTCCACCCAACAATTTTGCTATATCCATTGAAAGAATGTGAACCTGTCCTCCATTGATAACATCCGTTGAGTTTTCCGCAATCGATCCGGCGGCTACATTATGGAGCGCAACAGGTGTAGCATCCTTCCCTTTCCCAAAAGTTACATTTGTATAATCAGTTTGATTATCTGTTGTTTTATCGTAAAGAACAACAGAAGAACTATCAGACAGAAGGGTATCAGAAAGATCCTTCAAACCTTTATCAAATTGTTCTTTGTTCACAGCTTCATTGGCTTTTTCTGCTGCCTTCACACCAGAAAGGGTTCGATCCTTACCACTCTTGTTTGCGATATTGATTTCACTACCTTCTACTCCTTTACCAATGTTGATAACATCTTCATTTTTCGTAACAAGCAAATTACTGATTACATCGCTGATCGCAGTTTGAACCTTTGTGAAAAGTTTACCCACACCTGAAAATGCATCTGATACATTCTTATAGCTTGATTCAGCTTCAGTGCCATCATCATTGATAATTTTGAGCTTAAAATCAGGAACTTTCAATTCCCCATCCTTATATTCAGCGTCATCAGAAAAATATTTTGCAACCTTATCGCCCAGTGAATAAAGTTGAGAACCATTTACGGCATCCATCGATTCTTTCGTAATATCTCCTACAGCAAGCGATGTGATTTTACTTGCCTTTCTGTCATCACCTTCCCCATGCAGGGCAACAAAAGCTTTGTCAGCATCGCTCCAAGATAAAGAATCTTGTGCAACTCCTTCTGAGACTTCCTTAATGCGAGCATTCACATTCTTGATATTGTCATCAAGTCCTTTAAAGGCAGAACCAACATCGGTATGCGGTTTATCTGTTACAACACCTTTTTCATCAATATTCGATAATTTATACTCTGGTACTTTAAAGTTTTTGCCATCAAAGGATACATCTCCACCTAAAATTTTTGATAAATCCTCAGTGATTGCATGAAGCTGATCGCCATTAATCGCATCACTCGAAGCTGATATTATAGAACCAGCGGCAAGTGATGTGATCTTGCTGTTTTCCTTTTCTCCATCTTTTTCCCCATGCTTGGCTACAAAGGATTGTTCTTTACCATCCCACAACAGAGCATCGCCTTGGACAGATTCTTTGATATTCGTGACTTTGTCATTAAAATCATTAACGATGTTCTGCACATTCTTATTCACACTCTGGAAATTCTTATCAATTCCGTCAAAGGCTTCCGCTACATTATTGTAGGTTTTTTCTTCAACTTCAATTTCATTGCTCTCTAAGTTGAAAACTTTGAGTTTGAAGGTTGGTTTGTTCAATACGCCATTCTCATACGTAGCATCGCCGCCAAAATATTCTGCAACTTTGTTGCCCAGTGCATAAAGCTGGGAACCTGTTATAGTTTCGTGCGAATCTTTCTCTACCTTACCATCAGCGACATTAACAATCTTGCTCGCATCCTTCTCACCATGAGCAGCATTGTAGGCACCATCATCACCTACACTGCCATCCCAATTTAAACTATTCGAAGAGAGGTCATTTTCAAATTCCTTTATACGAGCATTCACATTCTTGATATTATCATCAAGTCCTTTAAAGGCAGAACCAACATCGGTATGAGATTTATCTGTTACTTCACCTTTTTTATCAATACTCGATAATTTATACCCTGGTACTTTAAAGTTTTTTCCATCAAAGGATACATCTCCTCCTAAAATTTTTGATAAATCCCCAGTAATTGTATGAAGCTGACCACCATTAACGGCATCTGTCGAATTTGTGCTAAGATCTCCACCCGCAAGACCTGTTATTTTTTTACCTGCAGCATCAATACCATCCGCTATTACTTTGGGGCCATTTTCAATAGTTAAGCCCGTTTTATCTAAAGTGACGTCTTTTAATTTTACACTGTTCAATGTGACATCTTGTGCCAAATCAAATGTTATTTTTTTGTCTTTACTGTCTGTTGTATCACTATTTTTAATCTCAAAGTTTTTGCTTCCAGAAACCAAATTTAATATATCACCCGGCTGAAAGCTTGAAACAACCTTATCATTAAGAGAAAGTGTCCACCCTTGTGCTACAAATTCCCTTAATTTTTTCAGCTGCGCAATGTTGACGGCATCAGTGTCTGCATAACCCGCTGCCACACCTGTAAGCTGTCGTGTTATCTTATTCGGAGTATCACCAATACTAAAAGCTCCTTGAGTGCTCTTCCATATCACACCATCATCCGTTGACTGGCTCCCTATGGAAGGATCATAGCCAACTGTGGACACCGAGTTACGAGAAACAGATTTATAACCCACAGCAACACCACCCTCAGGAAGTACTTGTACATTTGATCCTAATGCCATACTATTTTTAGCTGTTGCAGCTGAAAGTCCACCTAATGCAATACTATTTTCACCAGATGCATTTGCAAAACCACCTAATGCGATACTATTTTCACCAGATACATTTGCAGAACCACCTAATGCAATACCATTATCGGCAGTTGCACTTGAAAGCTTACCTATAGCAATACTTTCTTGCCCACCTTTTCCCTCACTGGCAGCAATTGTAATGCTCTCCGTTTCGGCATGCCATTTAAAAACACTATCATCGGCAGCTTTTTTAATCTCATTGTGAAGATTTACATAAGACTTACCCACACCTTCAAAGGCTTTTGCTACATTTGGAAAACTTTCTTCTTCAATCTCATTCGTCTCAGGATTTAAAGTTTTAATTTTGAACTCTGGATTATCCCATTGACCATTCGTAAATTTAACACCACCGCCTAAATATCCAGCTATATGGGTAGCTACAACATTCAACTGACTACCATTTACCGCCTCTTGTGAATCTGCACTAAGATCACCAGATGTAACACCCGTTACCTTTTTATTTCCAGCATCAATACCACCGGTGGTTATTTTCGGACCATCAGTAACTACTAAGCCCGTGGCATCGAAGGTATTTGTACCTGCCTTTACGCTCTCCAGTGTGATGTCCTTTGCTAAATCAAATTTTACTTTATTGTCATCTTCGCCCTTTGTAATATTTAGGTTGCTACTTCCAGCGGAAAAATCTACCGCGCTATCCATAAGAACAGTTGTAGCATTTTTATCTCCAACAGAGAATTTCCAACCATTTTGTCTTACAACTTGTTCTAAGTCCTGCAACTGTCTAAGGTTCACTGCATCGGTAACATTAGAACCAGCTGCTACGCCTGTAATTTGTCTGGTTATACCCTTACTATAATCACCAACACTAACTGAGCCCCGCGTACTTTTCCATTGTGTCTCGTTCTTTGTTGCGGGACCCTGCAACAAAGGAGTGTAGCCAAACTCACCAGCAGCCCTATCGGATATAGAATCGCTTCCTAGAGCAACCCCCCCTGCCACCTTCACCTGCGTTTTAAAGCCTAAAGCTGTACCGGACTCCTCCTCTACCCGTACAAAACGACCAACAGCAACCGCATCATTCTTTAGTGCCACTATATCTGCACCAACAGCAACGGATCCACCTCTATGGATCTCCGATTTAGAACCTATGACAACAGATGCCGCTAGCTTTTGGTCTCCTTCAGCTAATACCGCCTTCGCTTTATAACCAATAACAACACTGTCCGTGGTCTTCGCATCAACGCCTTCACCAAAAATGACATTACTTTCCGATACATCACTCTGTACTTCTCCACTACGTGTCATGCTTGCAATGGGATCTTTTCGCGAGAAATCAGATGCATCAATAGTCACTGTATCCTGTCCACTTTGAGTGAAAGATCGAGTTACAGAGCTACTGTCCATAAAAAACTGTGGATCGACGATAAAGTTCTTATATTGGTCTTCTGAAATTAATGTGTTTTTTGATAACTTATTGCCATCGATTTTTAAAGTATTCGCAATAGAATTATCATCACCTACCCCAGTAAGGGTTAAATTTTTGTAGCCGCTTAAAGCATTAACTTGTGATGTCAGTGCTGTATTCAACGTTCTTATATAATTATTTTTTGATCCATTGAAAGAACCTAAATTACTTCTAGATTCATCGTAAACAGAGATAACACTTTGTGGATATATCCCAGTAGTGTTCCTTATGTTTGCAGAAATTTCTTCTCCTGAATCAAGATCATTCGAAAAAACAGGGGAAATACTGGCTAAAAGTGCCGCTATTGAAGTCAAGGATAGGACTTTAATAAAAGGAAAACGAGAAAATTTTAAATTGCTCCCTGCTAATTTTGTATATAATTTTTTCATAATGAACTCCCCAATGAAAGAAATAACTATAAACACAAAAAAGACACATTTAAACGCTATGAAGTTCCCTAAAATTGGTTTTTCTAAACGTATTCAAAAATTTAGTACCTGACTGAAAAGATAGAGAAGTTGTGTTTTTAGGTTTTATGGTTAATGTGTTTTGCTCTTTTACATTTCCTAAGAAAGTAAAATTTTTTTTGTGGTGATTGGTTTTTTTAACTTCTAAGCTTATTGGTTGTTTTTTGCAAGGGGTAGAATTAATTTAGTGTATTGTTTTATAACTTCTTCCAGTAAAGTTGAAATACATTTGAATGTGTACTTTTATCTTAGTAGAAAGCTTTTTAATAGATTTGTAGAGAGCAAAAGGTTTTTTTCTATCTGTAGAGTGCTACAGATTTTTCAGATTTAAAAATTAAAGAAGAAAATAATGAACTTATAATTTATGAAAAACTTATTATCTTATTGTTGAAAGTGTATAGGTTTTTTCTGTTTTTTAAACCTGTATTTGTCGTTATAGCGCTTATCAATTTATATATTATGATTTTTACATACGTAACAACAATTCACCCCTGCCTCATGAGACAGGGGTGAAAAGGAATTTTCATGTATTTTGTTTATTATCAGTTCAATGTCATATTGAATCCCGCACCTACACCCCAGTGACCTCCAGAAGTTGTTGCGGATATGTTAGAGCGGTATTTTCCATTTTCTGAGGTGTAACCTGCACCAAAGGCAAATGCAGATTGACTACGCCATAAACCAGTACCAAATCCAACGCTTAATTTTCCAGGTGTATCATTGTAGCGTAAGTTAGACACCGCAAGACCAATAGCCGCTGCTTGTCTTGCCTCTTTTTTCACACTCTCAATACTGTAGTTTAAAACGTTAAACTTCATATCTGTATATTGTTTAGACTGATCAACAGCATCATCAATCGCATCAATCACAATATTATTAACCCGTTGATCTGTGTAGTGCTTGGATTCATCAAGAATAATCTTCATCTGTTCTTTAGTATAGTCATGGAGTTGACCACCATTTACAGCTTCTTTTGATCCCTTCTCAATTTTACCATCAGCTACATTATCAATCAAAACAGGTTCACTGGCATCACCACCCGCTAATGTGATTTTATTGGTCTTTTTGCCGTTTTCATCTCTGTCATAACGAACAGCGTCCTCTTCAATACCGTCAACTCTATTATTGATGTTATCAACTTTGGTATCAATATTGAGAACTACATCACCAATATCAGCAATCGTATTTGAAATATTATCAACTCTGTTGGTAAGATGCTTCACATCTTTTTCAACACCAGTGACACGTTCATTAGTTTCCCAAAGTTGTCCACCATTAACCGCATCTTTCGAACCTTTTACAATTTTACCATCAGCTACATTGATAATTTTATTCGGCTTACCATCACGATTAGCATCATAGGCTTTTTCTTTATCATTCCACTTTAAAGCATCTGTATCGACCTTGTTGATGACATCATCAATACGGTTGTTAATATTTGACATCCCATTATTAATATCACCAAAAGCATCAGCGACATTATGGTGCTCTTTCTCAACAGTCGTACCATCAGCATTGACTTGAACAATCTTAAAAGTAGGATTTGTCCATTTGCCATTCTCATATTTAGCACCGCCACCGAAATAATTAGCAAGCTGGTTATTCATGGAATAAAGTTGGTTGCCCGTAATGGCATCTGTTGAACCTTGAGCAATCTCACCATCCAAAAGATACTTCAATTTGCTCTTTGTTTTCTGCCCATCTTTTTCATGACGTGCCACAAATGCTTCTTCTTCATCATCCCACAGTAAAGCATCTTTAGAGAAATCTTCAATTTTCTGATTAAACTCATTGGATACATTCGTTAAGCGTTGATTCACATCTTGAACATTTTTATCAAGACCTGTTAAAGCTGAACCAACGTCATAAAAGTTAGCCTTCCCTACCTCACCACCTACAATAGCCGATAAAGTATATTTCAGCCCTTCAAAAGCACCGTTAACAAACTTTGCACCACCGCCAAAAAACTTTGCAATATCTGCTGATATTTTATTAATCTGACTACCATTGATTGCATCGTGGGAATTTTCAGAAAGGCTACCTTTTTTGACGTTATGAAGAGCAACTGGCTCGTTATTCTTATTGCCACCCAAAGTTACACTACCGTAATTAACACTATCATCGCCATTCTTATCGTAGAGAACCGCAGCTGCAGTTGCTGTCTCAATATCTTTCGTAATATCCTTTATGCTTTTATCAAGTTGGTCTTTGTTAACAGCTTCATCGCCATTTTCTGCCTCCCGCACGCCAGAAATTTTACGTCCTGAACCACCAACACCTGCAATATTGATCTCAGTACCAGCGGTATCCTTACCAATAGTAATAACACCTGATGCACCTCCATCTTGCTTAACAAGACTATTTTTTATCACATCAGAAATCTTATCATCAATTTTATGGATAGAAATATTTACACCCGTAAACGCATCTGTAACATTATCATATGCCGTTCCATCAATAAGGAAAGTTGGTTCTATACCGGAAAGTACATCTGTACTGCCACCAAAATATTTCGATGTATTTTCAGCAACCTTGAAGAGCTGTGAACCATTTACTGCTTCTTTTGATGCTTGAGAGATTTCTCCATCTTTTATACCGAAAAGTGTTCTCTCTTGATTATCTTTATTTGCAATACTTATTTTTGTACCACCGGTTTCTTTACCAACAGTAATAAGACCGTCTTCTCCCTCCTGCTTCACAAGGCTATTTTTTGTTATATCAGAGATTTGATTGTGAATATTTGTGAAAGTATTGTTCACACCTTCAAAAGCATCAGCAACGTTTTGATAAGGCTTCTTAGAGACGGCACCATTATCGCCGATATGATAAACTTGGAAAGTAGGAGCATGCCATTCTCCATTTTCATCATATCCAGCGCCACCACCAAAATATTTAGCAACATCATTAAACCCACTGATCAAATTTGCATTAACAATCCTGATATTTGTATCAAGCCCTGACAAAGCCGATCCAACATCATTATGTTCTTTCTGTTTTACTGTACCATCTGCTTCAATAGTAGTTAAATTATATCTCGGTTTAACAAAAGCACCGTTAATAAATTTTGCATTACCACCAAAATAATTTGCAATATCTCCAGCTATTGTATTAATCTGACTACCATTTACGGCTTCCATGGAGTCTTTGGAAATTTCACCATTTTTCACACCCGTAATGGTTCGACCTCCATCAGTACCTGTGATATTAATTCTCGTACCGCCTTTTTCTTTACCAATGGTAATAAGCTTTTCGCCCTCATCCCATTTAACAAGATTATTACTTGTTACATTGTTAATCTGACTATAAATATCTGTGATAGAGCTATCGATATCTTTAAAAGCATCAGTTACATTACTATGTTTTGTATTCTGAACCATAAAAGTTGGTTTTATACCATCAATCACATTTGTCTCACCACCAAAATATTCTGATATATTCGCAGCATAATTGAAAAGCTGATGGCCATTTATTGCTTCTGTTGAATCGGAACTGACCTTTCCAACTGCAACACCAGAAATAATTCGATCCTTGCCTTCAGAGTTCGCAACTTTGATTTCAATACCTTCTTTTTCGGCACCAATGGTAATTAAATTTTTACTTTTACTCCATTTAACAAGACTATTGTCTTCTATCTCAAACTTCATTTTATATAATTGTGAAAGATTAACAGCATCATGCTCATCGCTACCATCTGCGACTCCTTTAATTTGTGTCTTTGCAGCATTAATGCCACCCTTGGTCATGTTTGGACCATCCTTGATCATGAAACCGGCATTACTCATTCTGCTATCCCCTGTTTCTACACGACCAACTTTAATATATTCGCTTAAATCAAAGGATACTTGATTGTCTTCACTTTTGACAATTTTTATATTTGTGTTCTCACTCTCATTATTATCATCGTCTTTCTGCTTAACTGCAACAAAATTCACCGTACTACCAGCTTTAACATCTGTAGCTCCCTCACCATTGACAGAAAGCTTCCAGCCTGTTGCCATCCCTGCTGTAAAGTCTTTTAACTGCTTATAACTTACTGCATCGGCATCATCTTCCCCTGCCGCTACTCCTGTAATCTTTTTATCACCAGCATCAATACCATTCGTAGTTATGCTTGGTCCCCCATCAACAAACCCAAAGCCATTATCGCTCATAATGCTGTTGCCTGTCGTGACACTCGTGAGATTAAGAGTATCATTCAAAGTAAATGTAACTCTATTATTATTGTCTTTTGCAATTTTGATATTTTTGCTTCCATCCTCACTCGCACCCGCAACAAGATCTACTTTACTCCCAGCTTTAACATCTGTAGCATTGTTCCCATCAACAGAAAGTTTCCAGCCATTTTCTGCAAGTATTTTTACTTCTTTCAACTGTTCATAATTTACAGCATCAGTATCGTCTTCTGCCTTAGCTACTTTTGTAATCTTTTTATTGCCAGCATCAATACCATTAACAGTTATGCTCGGCCCCTCATCACCGTCAAATCTAAAGCCAGCAGCATCCATAATGCTTTTTCCTGTTTTGACAGTCATTACATTAATATCATCAGCTAAATCAAAAGAGACGTTTTTCCCATTTGTATTTGCAATTTTTATATTTTTGTGACCAGTATCTTCAGCCTCAACAGCAAAAAAATGAACTGTGTTGCCTGGATTAATATCTAAAGCCTGGTTCTCTTCAACAGCAAGCTTCCAGCCGCCCCCGTTCTTTTTTACATATTCTTTCAACTGCCCAAAATTCACTGCCTCACCATCTTCAGTCGCATCTAACAGATTTCTAATGTTTGTATAGCCAGCATCAATACCATCCACAGACATACTTGGGCCTTTTCCATCATTAACATAAAAGCCATCAACAGTCATACGTGAACTGTTTTCACCGCCATCCACAAAAAAACCATCATCACTCATAGAACTTTGACCGGTAGTGACTTGCATCAACTTAAGATGATCGTTCAAAGTAAACTCAATTTTATGCTTATTCGCTTCAGTGTTTTTTGCAACCGTTAAATTGTCTTTTCCTTCATCGTTTTTACTTTTCACTGAAAAATCTACGGTATTGCCTGTATGCACATCTGTCGGATCTTTATCGTTAGCAGAAAGTTTCCAGCCTCCCCCCCCTGCTATGACATCTTTCATAGCTTTTAGCTGTGCTACGTTTACCGCATCGGTATCTCTACTTCCAGCAGCGACCCCAGTAATTTGTCGTGTTAGGTTACCATTACCAGTACCACCAACTTCACCAACACTAAAAGCCCCTGTTGTACTTACCCATGCCATACCGGTTTCTGTCGTATCACCATTAAGGTAAGGGTCATACCCCTTAACACCTTTGTTTCTATCAGAGACAGAACCACCACCGATAGCAACACCATCATTAACAAGTACCTGTGCATTTGCTCCAATCGCAACGGAATCTTCTGTTTTAGCGTATGTATGCGACCCTATAGCAATCGCATTTTCACCCTCCGCTATTACTTTTCTTTTAGGAGCAGATTCTTCAGTTCTGTCAGAGCGCCTGCCCCCTATTGCAATAGAACCTGAACCTTTAGCTTCAGCATCTGTTCCTAAAGCAATCGCAAAATTCTTTTCTGCTCTTGCCTTCGTCCCCACAGCAATGCTATTTTCACCTAATGCGGTTGCAAGTCCACCGATAGCAACCGTAGATTCCCCCGATGCTTCTGATCCCACACCCATAGCAACACTTGCTATACCACTTGCAAGTGCGGAAACACCAAAGGCTTGCGCACCCCCTGCCTTTGCTGTCGCACCTGCACCAAAAACGGTTGAATAATTACCCGTTGCAGCAGAACCACAGCCAGTAGCAAAAGAATAAACACCATAAGCCTCAGGCATAGCACTTGAAACCCCTCCAGTAGCTATTCCCATATAAGTAGCATTGTTGGTCAGAGTCCCATCACTCTGCCAAGTAACCTGTTGAGTGGTCGTACCATAAGCATTACGCCCGTTTGTCCCAGTGTAACCATTGATAAATCTATTATATTGATCTTCTGCAGTTATTCGTTGATTATCAGCAATTCCCTGCTGTTGCTTACCGCCACGACCAATAACGTTGTCTGCACCACAGAAATCATCATCACCAGCCAACACAACACTCCCATGACTACCATGTGCATATGAAACGCCGGCAAGACTTGTGCTATTATTATTTCCTCCTACGAATGCAAAGTTGGCAGCAAAAACAGGCGAAACACTCGATAAGAGTGTCGCCATTACCGTACTAAGAGAGACAACTTTAATTAAATTTGGTGTGGAATATTTTTTTTTCATAAGAACCTCCTCCAACAGAGTTCAACATCATTACAATGTGCGAAAACACACACGGCAAAACCCTTGTTTGCGCACTTCAAAAACCAATAAATCAAGACAAAACTCCCCCCTACGATACCGCTATCTTTACGACATCGCCCTAAATCTCTGCAACAACATCAAATCTAGAAAAGTCCCCAACCCTTTTAGCTAGAGGGATTCAAGCTAAAAAATCAATAAAAACACAAGACTTTGAAAATATACCGTAATCTCCATTTAAAAATACTGCGGTTTATCTCTTAACAAAATAGTTTCACTAAAGAGCAATTCTACTTTTCAAATAAAGCGCATCAGCAAAATGGCAAGAGTGTAAAAAATAATTTTTTATAAATTTGTAAAAATACTTCTCAATAAAATAGCTGTTCTTATAAACACAAATTTATGATTTTTTTAACTTATAGCACAATGTAATAGATAACGATTATCATGATAATCTCACGCTTTGTTGCTAGATAATCTGTTTCAATATATAATGCATATCTTTATATAATGCATATCTTTGAAAGAAATCTTTCTTAATATAATGATGCACGCTCTGTAAAAAGTTCCAACGTGCTCATCTTGTCCTCTTCATAAAAAGACAAAAGTGCTATAAATGATCTTTCGTTCTTCTCGCGTATATGTCTGTTACCCTTCTATAGGAACAAAACATCGTCATTGTATTTTCACTGTTGTCAGTATCTTTTCCCTCAACCAACAAATATTTCAGGAATGACACTATATTAGCTTCTTTTTGAATCAATTTTGTTTGTATTGCTACCCGTCGTTCTTTTTATGAACTGCTTTATTTTTAATCAGAACAATATATTGATTTATAATGATAGTTTCTCGTTTTTCAGGTTGAATAAAAGACTCGAAGATCGTGAGGTTTTCACATTCCAAACTTGGTTATACAGCAGAAAATCAAAAAAGTTTTATTTTTTTAAAAGGCTGTTCATTCGTATCTTATGAAATTTCTAGATATGCTTTTCAGTTTCGATTTTACGCTTTAAATGTAATTTTAAAAGTGGCAAAGTGGCTTCGACTTCTTCCATATCATTGAGGTTTTGAATAAGCTCTTGCAATCTTCCATAAAGCTCTGCTGCTAATTCCGCAACATCTTCAGGAGAAAGATCTATTTTTGCATCATGATAGGTCGTATAAACTAAATGTCCCAGCTTTTTCATCAGCCCAGCAGGTATCGCTTGCGGTTTAAAACCAGCTGCTTTCGCCTTTGCCATATCTGAAAACATCTCGCCATTGCCCGTCACAAGCCAATCTAAGGAAATACCACAAATTTCTTGATATTTGGAGAGCGCAGAGGCTGTAGGCTCACTTATACCAGTTTCATAAGTTCCTACAGAGCCAGCAGTGATACCAAGATGTGCAGCAAACTGCTTACGCTCTGTAAAACCAAGAGCGTGACGCACTTCACGAAAACGTTTTGCCAACTCAGTTTTAGGTTTTGCTTCCGGACGAGCCAAAAAACACTCCAAAATCAATATAATTGTTGACTAAATAATTATATTGATTTATATCTATTATTACTGCTCCTTAAAAAGAGCAGTTATCACATACATAACCCCACAAAAACAGATGTTGCAGCATCCGTTTAAGCAGGAGCGAAAATTATGACAATTACACAAAAAATGCAATTGCCGTGGTATTTTACTGAACTGCGCTCCTGTAATATAACCTTGGAAAAACTCAAGCCTATCCGAGGCTATTTTCCAGAGTCAAAAACATTTGGACACAGGCCAATGAAAAAACTAAATGCGCCACTGCCAACTCTATCAGAGTGCATGCCAAGCCAATTCTTGCCAACTGCTTTCTCACAAGTCGCAGTCATATTCTTCCAAAAGCAAAAAGCCTAATACGATTCTCTTCATTCCATGCTGTGCAATATACCACTGAAATCTTATTACAAAAATATGCAAATTCATTTCCCATAGGTTTTTATAAGGTAAAAAGTTTATCAATGTCTAAAAATCAATATAAAATAGGCAAAATAATTGGTATTCTGCAAAAAATGAGATTATCACTCGTTATTAAAAAGTTAGACGTTTACAAACCCTGTTTGCTTATTTTATATATTAATGACACTGAGTTAGCTGTAATTGGCAATAGAGATTTCAGGGTGTTTGGTTTATCGTCAGAATACTCTTCCTCTACGCACATTAAAAGCCTTTTGGCAGTGTATTTTAAATGCTATAAGTTCTATAGTAAACACATTGCCATCCATATTTACAATTGGGCGCTTCAAAAACTTGGAGTAATAAAATCTTTAATAGGCATTGATTTAAAAGCGCGTATTTTGCAGAAAATTGACAAAACCATGAGGTTCGTATACATGGCAATTTTAAGTGATGATAGTGGAGTGATACTTAAAAAAGCTGCATGGAAACCCGCAACGTTGAGGAATTAAGCATGACCTCTTTATGCGATAAAGAATTATCTGATACACTGGTTGGTCTTTATGACGACTATCAACGCGGTTTCGACATTGGAGAAGAGCTTAAATTGTGCGTGGATTTGGCGTTATCTCTTGAATTGGAACTCAGTATTCATCGTTTAAGTGAAACAGATGCTGTTTTAAAAAAAGAGATTGTGCAAACCTTGCATCGTCGTAGAAATACCCATTCCAATGAAGATGAAATTGATACAATTTTTCATATGGATTTTGAAAAACAAAAATAATACAATACTCTCCCCATATGATACGATATTACCTCATTGCTTTACTTTCTACTACGCTTAAACAAAAAACTTTCAAGAAGATTTAAAGTGTTACGTTTTCGTCTTCTTAACAACAGTGAGATGAATTAAAGAAACGCATCAATTCTTTTAGATCATTATCAAAAAATAGAGAGTATTCTCTAGTATACATCAATTTATGCTTTGTTCATTAAGCACCAACTTTTACATTTTCTCAACTCTCCTTTAAAAGCAAAATATGAAATGTGCTGCAGCGTAAATGTTTATAAAATAGCGTATATTGACCACTCTTAAACGTAATTTATTGTTTTTCATGTCTATAAAACAGCACTATGAGTATTCCAACAAACGCAACAATGCTTTGAAAAAAATATATCGATTGAGGTGATATGCTACTGTTATCGCTTGCCATAATGAGGTAGACTCCGAGGATCAAGCATCCAGAGATACCATTAAAACTTGCCTGCAATCTTCCTTGGTACTCAGGATCACAAGAGAGTTGTGATAAAGAAATCGAAAGAGCCCAACTCGAAAGTCCAAATCCAATCATAAAGTAAACAGGAAAAACAACAAAATTGTGTGTATTAACAGATAGAATAGCGAGGCCAATAGCCATAAAAGCTAATAAAATGGCTAATGTTTTCCTGATAGATAAAACTTTACAAAGAAGTGGTGAAAAAAACGCACCTGTCAATACGCCCATAGAATAAAGCACCTCAAATATTGCAAAGATACTGCTATCTGCATGTAAAACCTCTTGTATATAAGGAACGAGAATAACAGGAATGGTCATCAAAAGAGTCATAATAATCATCTGGCTTATATAAGGTACAAAAAGAGCCGGATTCTGTTTAAAATAATGAAGGGATGCTGTATAATTTTCCCACCAATTTTGCTGGTTTTGATTTTTAGATCTTCGGTTTTTAGGTACCTTCATTGCAAAATTAAATAAACCAGCAATGATAAAGAATATACCACCTATTAGAAGAGTTCCTTTTGTTCCTGCATAGGACAGTATAAATCCACTTAAGCCCATACCTACGATAGTGCCAAGTTCATAAACCATATCGATGGTCGCATTTGCATTGATGAGCTGTTCCTTCAGCACAATACTTTGAATTAAAGAAATAGCTGATGGCATATAAAAAGGGATAAAAATACCCAAAAGAGCAGATAAGACCATTAATTCAATTTCTATACCAAAATGCCAAAGCATTACCCAGCTTACAATTACCAAACCTCTCACAAGATTTGAAATAATAATCTGCGTTTTACGATTATATTTATCTGCCAATATGCCAAAAATAGGCGCAAAAATAATGCCAGGCGTCCAAAGAAAAAGCATCATCAACGCTACACCACGGATTGAGCCCGTCTGATTGTAAGCGAGCCATGACAATGTAATATAATTTAGTCCACTTCCAAATGTAGCAAATAAGCCGCTCAAAGTAAAATAGAGAAAAGTTCTATTTTCAAATAAAGCAATGCGTTCCTTCAAATTTGAAGTGAACATAAATTATCCTCTAAAATGAATACCAGTCGATATGCATGATACATCCTGTTTAAAAACAGGCATTCTTACAATTTTCATTTTAGATCATTAAATTTAAGAAAGCAAAATTTCTTTTTTGAGGCTTTTACAATCTTTGTGCTGTTTTATGATTAATTCTTCTATGAAAACGGAACATTTATGGACAAAAACAAAATTAATATTTTATGTGCGTTTTATTCAGAAGCTACACCTTTATACATATGTGAAACAATTTTACGGTATGGAAGCTTCACTCACATTATTGTCCTTATTATTCCGTGCACTAAAATATGCTCGAGTATATTCCTCCATGTCGTTCTTCTATCACCACACTTCGTCTCTAAAAGAATAAACATACTATTATCCTCACAATAAATATTGCTAACTTTTCTACTCCCCTTCTCTAAATCTTTTAAAACAAGCTCATTACAGTTAGTTTTTTAATTAAAATATATAACGTGATATTTTTCCTGAACAGTTAAATTATTGCAATCATATCTCTAAAGTTTCAGATTTAGAGTACGAATACATAAAGGAGGATCTATCGTGGATAAATTGATTAATAAATGATTTTATTCATAATAAAAAACAAACTTCATCTATATGATGTCGTATTTGATGATGAATTAAAGAAACAGAAGCAGTTCCATCAATTGTTATAAACCGCTCATCTATTTCTGATAAAACTTTGTATACTTTGTAAACTTTTTCAATAAAAGAGAGTTTTTCTTCGTATTTTAAGTTTAAACCATCCCTTTTCTGCAACCGCTCTAGTATAGTAGTGGGCGATAAATGAAGATAAAATGTAATATGAGGTCTTGGAATAGATTGATTTAATTTAACTACACTTTCAACAGAAAGTCTCGAGCATAAAAATAAGCAAGACTAGAATAAACATATCGATCGCTAATTAATAAATTTTGCGATGACGTGAAGTAAGGTTCAATAATTTCAAGCGTATGTTTGCGTCTATCTGTCGCTGATAAGAGTGCTAAAAGCAACGGATCAATTGCTTTTCCATTATCTAAGTAATCTCTAATTTCTGGATTATTTCTATACCAATAACTGGGTTGAAAAGTTTTTATTATATGTTTTTCTGTTGAGTAATGGCGAGCAATTTCTTTTGTTTGTGTTGTCTTTCCACTCCCTTCAAACCCGCATAAGACAATCAAAGAACCAGAAAATTTCTTTGGAGACCCCATGGAATTATAAACTTTTTTATCAAGATACATTTTGTCTATATACTTTCCATAAGTTAAATTGTTTTATGTCTGAAATCTCTTAATGTTTAATAAGGTGTTTTTTAACTCGTCTCTAAATAAAAAAACACAATACTCCCGCATTTTGTATAACTTTATGATAAATGGCGGTATATAGACTTAGTTTTAAGATAAGGTTATATTTTAGACAACTTAAAATGAGATTAAGTATTTGTAAAAAATATATTTTTTTGTTCACACTCCATAACCTGCCATTTTTTAACGAATTCTAGTAGAGTTTCTGAGGATTACTCCTATAGCGTCGTGTAAGTGTATAGAAATGAGTTCGATCTCAGTATATTATTGTCCCTTAAGAGCTGCTACTAGATTGCGCTCCATAGGAAGCTAATAAAATCAACTCTATCTTTTCTCAAACCACTGCCCTCGCAAGCATTTGATATCCGATCCCGTCAAAAAGCAGCAGAGCAATTCTTGGAAAACATCGCTGAGATATTGAAATATGCCTTGCAAAAGCGTTTGAATCAAATGTTTCACTATATTTTTCGGTATATTCATAAACTGAAATTAAGAATATTATAATAAGCCTTCAAATAACGACAATGTCCAAATCAGCCGTAACAAAGCCTCCTAAAACTGAACCAATAATACCTCTCTATCAGACAGACTACTATGTAAAGGCTTTAATACAATACCTTAGCGCTAATGCCATAAATGTTTCTGATAGATAACGAAGTTTATTGTCACAACAACATCTAACAACGGTCAATAGAAAAACCTCAACCTTGAGTATAAATAAAATCAACTTGAAAGCGCAAAATATATCTCTAGGACATAGTTATATTCGTTATCTGGCTTTCTCCCCTTATTGGCAAGCCTCCCGCAACAGACGCAGTAAAAATACCAGCCTCTATCGCTATTCATTCTCCTGAATAATAAGCTATCACTACCATAAACATCAGCGTTCAAATTTTCCCTACCAAAAAACTTGACATGCCCAGTAATAT
This sequence comes from Bartonella sp. CL266QHHD, assembly GCF_042195355.1. NCBI lineage: Bacteria > Pseudomonadati > Pseudomonadota > Alphaproteobacteria > Hyphomicrobiales > Bartonellaceae > Bartonella > Bartonella sp. CL266QHHD. The sequence goes on along the minus strand of NZ_JBHIOD010000033.1, from coordinate 256,968 downwards.
GTGTGTGTATTTATTATTTGTAAACATGTGTGCTGATTTATAATACTGTGTGTTTTTAAGAGATTCTGAAATGGGGGGGATAATGTGCACAAACAACGGATGTTTCGGTTTTATGGGCTTGTTGTCCTGCTGTATCTTTCTGATATGGTTTTATTTTTAAGTAATCTTTGGAATGCTTATCGCATAACATCCTCATCGGTTTTCCTAGGCGTAACCATGGCTTTGGGCACCCTTATGCCCTATCTTTTGAAAAAAAGCGGTCTTGTGCGCATTAAAGCCTCACTGCGGTTGGTCGATTTATACAAAAGGCGAATCATTATCTATAGCCTTCTTTTATTGATTGCACTTTTCCATTACGCTGATTCCCCCTTTGGTTTTATCGTTGTCTCTATCTCTATCGGCTATCTCTCTTTGATTACCTTAAGCACTCTCGAGACTTATAATACTAAACTAGCACTTAGTGGTTATATTAGCGCCCAAAAGGCTTCCCGCATTATGCAAACAGTGGTGCAAATTGGCGCATTTTTGGGAGCAGCACTGAGTGGTTATCTCTTAGAAGCGACCAGCCCTCGAGGGGCAGCGGCTGAAATCGGTTATAATGGTTTGATTGTGACACTTTGTGTGTTTGACATCATTATAAGCCTTATAGCCGGATATATTATCTTTTGCGATGAATATAACGCCACAGATACCACAACACTTGCAACTGGTAAGAAGACAGCGCCTACACCGCAAGCGGATGAGCTCTCCCGTGAACTTAAACTTTTATGCGTCTGCATAGGACTTATTGGCTTTCATATTTGCGCTTATAATACGCTGGCAACTATTCTTTTTCAGAGTGTGAAAAATTTTGGCTCTGAATATTATGGGCTTTGCAGTGCGGTTGCGGGCGTGGGCGCTTTTTTGGCTGCTTTTATCAAAATCCCTCGTTTTGAATTTATTCTCCCAGCCCTTATGTTGAGCATGGCTGATCTTATTTTTAGCACCACACAATCGCCCTATTTGGCTGTGGTCTTTTGCTTTTTTATTGGCTTTTCAATGAATACCATGCGAATTAATGCCCGCAAACATACGATTGAAGCAACCAAAACAGAGGCTCAAGCAGAGCTGGTGGGAAGCTATAGCGGTATGCTTTATACTCTCTCCCAATCGGCAGGTTATGTCATTCTTGGTCTTCTTACAAGCTCTGCCCTTATGGGTCCTCAAGCAGCTGTTTATCTTCTGCCCCTTATAGGGCTAATAATCTTTATTTATGTTCTTTTCCTTTTATCACAGCGGAACAAAGTATGAGAAAACCTATTCTTATTGTCGACCCTTTCTCCACGGGTGCCCTCTATGGCCCTGCTTTGCAAAAATTAGGCTATGCTTGTTATGGTGTTGTCTCTCAAGCAGCTCCTTTTTCACACTTTATGCTTTCTTATCAGGGAAAGGGCATGGCAGAAGCGAAGCTTCATAGTGTAGATGAGATAAAGAAATGCTTTCCTATTGGCACGATAGAGGCTGTAATAGCGGGTGCCGAAAGAGGTATCTATTGTGCAGAGCAATTGGCGGCTTATTATGGTTGTCTTGGGAATAACCCCTTGACTACCGATTGGCGACGGAAAAAAGCAGCGATGCAAAAACGCCTTTGTGAAAATGGTTTATCTTACATCCGATCAAAGATTCTTACAAAAAACGATTGTACTCTCGATGGTTTTGAAAGCCACAGCGGCTATGTGGTAAAGCCAAATGATTCTGCAGGGAGTGATGGTGTTTTGTTTTTCTCTAATCTTGAGGAAGTAGTAACGTGGACCTCTGAAATCGACTGGAAGAAAAAAAATATTTTTGGCGCACCTAACGAGGCCTATTTGCTCCAAGAAAGATTGGAGGGAGAGGAATACATCGTCGACGCCGTTGTAAATGGAGAGGCTATAAAGATATGTGCTTTATCGCGGTATAAAAAAGGTATTCATAATGGAAGTGCTTTTGTTTATGAATCACTTGATGTGCTTGATGCTCAAGATCCCTCTTATGCCCCTCTTATCTCTTATGCAAAACAATGCATTCGCGCACTGGGGATTGAATATGGACCTGCGCATATGGAAATCATGCAAACAGCTCGTGGTCCAGTGATGATCGAAGTAGGAGCCCGCCTCCACGGAGGAATTGCACCCACCTTGTTCGCGCATTGCTATGAAGATGGTTTACTTGAAAGCTCCGTTAACCTTATTGCAGGCGTGTTTTCGCAAACCCCAAGTCGCTTTAAGAAAAAAGGGCGTATTATCTTCCTTATCAACGAGATCGACGGTCATATTATAAAAGATGTTAACGTATGGCGGCAAAAGCTTCATTCTTGGGAAAATGTGGTTCATTTTACGCTCTTTTTTAAAGAAAACGAGCCCCTCCCCCTAACCATCGATTTAAATACCTGCCCAGCTATTATAGCAATTTGTGGACACAGTGATGATGAATTATCAGCTTTGGAGAGGATCATTCGTAGCAATTTCTTATAAAATATAGCAATTGGGAAGAAAAAATGGATTCAGAAGCGCAAATAATTGAAAATATAGACAAATATTAAAAATGGGAGCAAGTCATTTTTAAAGAATTCAATGCAACCATGAATAACACAATTAGGCCTTTTCTGCCTATTCAGTGTAAATGGATACTCAAAAAATATGCTTAGATTTGGGTTCTACAACAAGCTGACTTCAAAAAATATAATGGAAGACCTGATAACTTATTGCGATAATTATAAAAGTTTTGGAAAGAACACATCTTTTGTTGCATTCGAGGAGCCTGCCCCCATAAAAAGTATCGAATTTTATAGAGAAAAATTCTGGTCTACACTTAAAAATTTGCGAGCTTTTGACAACCGAGAGTGACCTAAGCATATACAAAAAAAATATGTACAATCATCTATGAGAGTTCTGCTTTCATGGCGAACCTACGTTTATAGCTTGCAATACCCCATCCCATATAAACAGAATTAAGTAAGTTCTATATTTATGTTAACTTTCCAGCCTAGGTGGGTTTTTTCTGATCTGCTCGATACAGAACAAAATGTATTCTCGTTGTAGGAAAAAGGCCTGAACCTTTTGATATTATCACAAAATCTCCTTTTTTAAGAAAATATAGCAAACTCCAAAATAGAGAATGGACGCAATATTTTCTGCAAGACAACACTATTGAATCCCTACCTTGCTCATATCATCTAATGAAACACGATAATGACTAAGTTTTCTAAAATTAAATTAAATAAAAATATTTATGATATATTAAAAATGATACTGCCAAAACAAGGCTCGATAGAGATTCAAAGGGATTTTCCAAAAAATACATAGAATGCAGTGTGTATGTATAAAACTTCTCAGGATGATCGTGTTAATAGCAATGTTGAAGGAGTGCCTTTTGGGGAAAGATTGTACAGCAATTACGAGTATCTCTAGGAGAAAAAACGCTGATTTTTAGAACAGAGAGAAACATTGATTATAACAGTTTATTAGGCTAAACGCAGAATATTCTCCTAATAATGGATGGTTAAATTATAACGGGATAGTTTTTTGATAATCATAAAGAAAAAGGTAGAGAGCGTGTTTCTTTTAGTTAAGAAAGAGTGTTGCTCATTTTTTTTCTAAAAGTAAGCAAATTCAAAGATAATTTTTTGTTCTTGTAGTGGTGAGAAAATAATTGTCGAAGTCAGTGAAGGGGAGATTCCAATAGATTGTTACAAAGTTTAATAAAAGTTGGAATACTTAAAAATTCTTAGTTCCTATGATGATTTAAGAATACCAGATTAGGATACGGAGAATTCAAGAGCTCAAAACTTTGTGATAATATTGGTTTAGAATTACATCTTGTTCATTCAGACGAGATGAGCCAATTATTATATGTCACAGAGACATATGGGTGGAAAATTTTAAAAAAGCTTATCCAGAATCTGACTTAAAGGTTATTGGAACTTTAGTAGTAAGATTGGCTTGGTCTCATGTCTCTCAAAAATTAGCAACCAATCTTGTTGTGACTAGACTAAATTTGGAAGATCTTCTCACTGAGCGTTTTTGTAATATTATGAAATGATAAAAATATTAATATTTCTTCTTGTCCCGGACACGAAGCCGGTGCTATTTGTATTTATTATCCGTTGCACCATTGTCCGAAATATATTTTAAGTGGTTGTCACTTGAAATATGCCTTGGAAAATTATTTGGCAAGAGAGCGTACCTATATGTATTGGAAAGTAATTTCCTATTATTTATCTCAATCTATGGGTACAACGTTGCCAAGTATAGAATTCATGCTGACAGATGACTTTCAAAAAATAAGTGCCTATAACGCATTTGAACTAAACTTTTATGAAAAACTGGAATTTAGTACCGAACCATATTCGACAATGGAGAAAATCATAAAATGGCTTGAGTCTCTGTTTAAAAGGAAAGAGGCTATTGCGTAATTCTGTTTTTCTTATGATTGTGATTGGTTGTTTGACGAGTTTTTGTGCTAGTGGTGTATTATCTATTGGCCTTTCTTTGTTACAATTCCAAGATACAACAGGAGAAGCGTCTGCTACTTTAAATGTCGTTAATTTAATCGCAATTGGAATTGCTGGCTTATGTTTGGGAAACGTGTTGGCGCACTATCAAGGCTTTATAATTGGGTTTTATAGTCAAATTATTTGCGCTTGTTTATTGTCTTTCTTATTATTTATGAACAATCCAGTACTTATTTTATTTGTATTTTTTTTACTTGCTCTCTTGATGGGGGCTGATAACCCAAATAACAATAGTGCCTTGAATCAGCTGGTTCCAGCTCCCAAACAAAAAGCTGGAATTTTTGCATTTTACACTAGTTGCTGTCAGTTTTTTGTTATTATATCCCCATTGCTTATATATTTTATAATTGCGCATTTGGGGCACAAAATAGCCATAGCCTTTATTGTATTTATCTATCTTTTGAATGCCTGCTTATGGTTTCGTATAAAGTCTATACAACAACTAAACAGAGCAAAAGAGCTATTAAAAAAGCCATCTCAAAAAGCTTATGGAGTTGGGTTCAGGTGCCTTTGGCGGATTTCTGCGTTGCGTTTTTTAACGATTAATCGTATTTTGAATAATTCTCTCTATACGGGGCCTATTGTTTTATTGCCACTTGTGCTTGCTTCTATAACATCAGATAATATAAAATTTACAGCTATTCAAAATTCTATTTTTGCTTTGTCAGCACTGGGTTTTGTGATCAATGGTCTTATCTCATCTTATTATTTACAGAAATTTCCATCTTTAATTCGTTTTTTTGTATGGGGGGCACCGGCTTTTGCCGTGATCGCAATCTCTTTTGTTTTATATTTAAATTTTACTCAATATTCCCTTTATATTATGGGGTTTTTATTAGGTATTGGGCAATTTTATTTTAGGATATCGGGAATAACAATTGGACAAGCTATCACACCTAGTGAAAATTTAGCCGAGGTGATTTTGGCAGGCGATGCCAGTGTACGCATCATAACAGCTTTATTCTCTATTGTGCTTTTATATGCAGGAAAATTTTTTTCATTTTCTATATTATACGTCCTATGTGTATTTATAGGCTTTTGCGCCCCTTTATTTATTTTGCACGGACTATCTATTTACATACAAAGCTTAAAGATAAAAGAAAGCGCCGCATGAATGATATTCAATTATTATATTATGTTAGCCTTTTTTTGATTATCGTATAGATAAAAATGTTGTACAAATATTCATGACATTAATTTTAAATAAGCACATTGCGTGAGAAAAGCTGAGGTGTTTGTTACCTCTCATGTGGATAAAACGCATTTAGCCCGTTAAGCAACGAAATTGCAAATAGCACTATGATCACCATTAATTCTAAAAGCTCTACCAGAAGTTAGTGATAATGGCAAAAATCCTTTAATGATATTTGAAGAGATCGTTTATGCTAGATCAGGTTATCTTAAGATCGAGAGGAGAGGAGCTTAAAAAGTGTAAAATTCATGGAAATTCAACAGCAATTTCCAGGTGTACATAATGACAGGTATAGATTGGCGCGAACTGGTCAATTGCAACAGCAAAAAATCTTGCAAATGCTGAGCTTTTTAAACTATGTCATATCAAGCATATGAAAGTTCGTTTTAAATTCATGGCGGAGAGAGAGGGATTCGAACCCTCGATATGGTTTCCCATATACACGCGTTCCAGGCGTGCGCCTTCAACCACTCGGCCACCTCTCCAGAAGTTTGCACTATACCCAGAAAGAAATAACGTGCAAGTCTAAACTATACATTCAAAACCCAAAAAATAAATTCATTTATTAAAGTAAGAGCTTATATCTGTTGAATAACAAGCACATCCCTTCTTTTTAAGAAAAAACTTTTTTCGTGGATAGGTTTGTAGAATACAATAATGGGAATAAAAAGATTGTCACCAGTTATAAATTTTCATACTCATTTACGCACTTTCTGCTTCACAAAAAAATACTTCTCTTAAAATTGGCATACAGTCCATGGTTTTGCATAACCAAATAATTAATATCTCTCACTTAACACCATTGATTACCCTAATAATAAATAGAATAATAACGATATGAACTTCTTATATGTATATAATATTAAAATTGTTTATTCAGATAATAAATTTCATTTCAATAAAAATCGTTTTCAACCTTCTTCTTGCCTCCAAGGATGAAAATACTTAATCACTGTAACTTTGATTACAAACAACTCTCTCTTGAAATGAGATCTACCTGCTAATCACTTTTATGTTTCAGATAATATATAAATATTGATTTATAATAATAAATTATCGTTTATACGTCATAAGCGGGGATGGTATGTGGAGGAAGAACATTTTAAGAGAGGATAAGTGCCTCTTATGTATTTTTTCAAATAGCACGAATTCTTGCAACATTGAGGGCTGTAAAATAGTGTGATGGTGTCAGTTTTCTCTTTCATAGGATTACAGAATAAGCCCTACTCTAAATCCTCTATTCAATTTCACACTTCTATATTTAGTTGATACTAAAGAAAATAAAATTCAGACAAAAAAAACCTTTGCATTTTTAATTTAATATGTATGAATATATCTTATTTTCTGAAATGAAAAAATAGTCATTTTGGTCAAATACAAAATCATAAAAATGCAAACCTGTTTTCATTTTTACCATATGCTTTTAAATTCAGCTTTACAGTTTTCAAAATATCTAAAGTAATCTCTATTATTTAAAAGAGATTACGTATTACTTCATACTTTTGATTATCGCATTCTTTAAGTGGGATATGGTCTCATAACAAAACAGAATACTCTAAAAATACTATTTTCTTTCTCATCCACACGTTTGTTAAAAAACATCTCTTAAAGCTTGTCACATCTACCTCATACGGTGTCTATGAATGGTATAAAATCTATTGGATAGCATCATCTTTCCTTAAATAAAAAGTAAAAGCCAAGTACCATCACGCTATTTATCACCTAATATTACAACATCCATTGCGATTTGAGAGAATGCATAAAAGGCATTTATTCTTTCTTAGAGTGTTTTTATCCATACATTACTCCTCTTTGTAATGTATAAAAGAATAATTTTTATTAATTTAATATAGAGAAATTTAAAACGAGAAAACCCTACAATATTTAAGGCTCTCATTATGTAACACGATAAATTACCATTACAAATTAATATGCTGCTTATAATTGTCCTAAAGGATAATGTTTTACAACACTAAAGATCTGATTAGTCTGAAAAATGAGCTCGTTTTTTCCCCTTAATGTTCTTTATCACCTTATATCCTTGCTTAGAGCACGTACAGCTCGTGCAGTTTCACATTGTAATGCTTTTTGTGCTAAAATTTTCATATCTTCAAAACTATGAGTCTGTAAACACGCCTTTACTGGAGAAATATCGCAAGATATCATAGAAAGCTCATTAATTCCCAATCCAGTCAAAATCATTGCACCAAAAGGATCTCCAGCCATACCACCACATACACTAACCCAACACTTATTTTGTGCAGCTCCCTGAATAGTCTGATAAATCATACGCAAAACTGCTGGATCAAGGCTATCAGCTTCAGACACAAGGTACGGATTTTGCCGATCAACAGCCATTGTATACTGTGTTAGGTCATTGGTTCCAATTGAAAAAAAATCAACATGGGCGCTCAATACATCTGCCATAATGGCCGCTGCTGGAACTTCGATCATAATACCAAGTTTTAATTTTGGTGCATCAATATCGTTGCGGATTTCCTCTGCAATCTTTTTTATAGCGACAATCTCTGAAACAGACATGACCATCGGAAACACAATCCATAGATCTCCGCCCTCTTTTGCTGCTCGATATAAAGCACGTAATTGAGGCACCAAAAGATCACGTCGACGTAACAAAAGCCGCGTTCCTCGAACACCTAAAAAAGGATTGTCCTCTTTAGATAAATGTAAATGCGTAACCTGTTTATCCCCACCAATATCAAGTGCACGAATAATTAATGGCTTATCTCCTACAGCTGTAATCATCGTCCGATATATATTAAATTGTAGCTCTTCATCCGGAATATGTGGATTCTCTAAAAACAAAAATTCCGTGCGCATGAGTCCAACACCTTCAGCCCCCAAATCAAGCGCAACAGGAACCTGATTTGCGTAGTTGACATTGGCCATGATACGAATTCTTTGACCATCTATCGTTTGCGCTGGTAATCTACACGCACTTATTTCACTGACACGTTTTTGCGCAACAGTATCAATATGCCTTTGAGCATCTTCAACGTCTTCAAGCGTAGGATCAAGGTAAATAAACCCGTTATCGCCATCAATAATAGCCTGAATATCAGACTGAATCGCTAAAATATCATCACCTGTAGCAACAACCATTGGAATACCAAGAGTACGCGCCAAAATAGCTGTATGAGATAATGGACCTCCCCATGCTGTTGCTAATCCTTTTACCCTTGTACAATCAAGTTGTGCTACATCAGAAGGAGAAAGGTCATTTGTAACCAGAATTACACCATGTGGAATATCATTTAAAAAGAACGATCTATAGGATGGATTGATTTCACCTAAAACACGTCGACCAACATCAACTAAATTAACAGCACGTGCTGCTAACAAAGGATTATCTACCTTAAAAAACATATCTGAAAATTGACGAACCGCTCTATCCCAAGACCAAGCGACACCATGACCTTCCGCTATAAAACGACAAGCTTGAGCTATTAAATTTTCATCGTCAAGCAAAACCATTTGCGCAGAAAAAATTGCAGCAGAATCTGCTCCCATACGCACTGTAATATCAGAAATTACAGATGCCATTTTATGTTTTGTTTTTGTAAGAGCATTTTCAAGACATGCTGCACCAGCTGCAAAATCAATTGGCTGGTCTATTATGGAAATATCATTTTGCCTTAAAACAAAAATCTTACCAAATGCTAATCCTGAACTCGCTCCAACACCAGAAATGCCTTTTTGCATAGAGCGTGGATACCAACCATGAAAAGCCTTTGTTTGAGATTCCATTGCTCTCATCAGGCATTTTTCACTAATACTCACTTTTTTTGCAATAGCAATGGCATCATTGAGAAGTTGTGCTCCTTCTGAAGCATCTGTAGAAAAAATCAGAACATCACCGTTTTTTGCTCCTAATTGCAATAAACCAACCAAATTTTTCATTTCAACGGTATATTGACCATGGCGAACTCTGATGGAACTTTGAGCCTTTTTCGCAAAATCAACCCAAAGAGAAGCTGGTCGTGCATGAAGACCACTTGGATAATCCAAAGTCCATTCCTGACACACAGAAAGGTCACCAATAAAAGTTTTTTCTATCTTCATATTTTGGTCAAACAAAGTTGTAACAATTTGCTGTTTGTCCATAGTTGTTGCAAGTACTTCAAGCTGTTTTTTATCAAATAAAAGAGACGTCAATTTTTTACAAATTTCTCTATAGCGATCTGGACACGCTGCAATGGCAATAACCAAATATGCTTTCTTGCCATCCTGCCACTCAACACCAGCAGGAACCTGTATAACAGCAACAGCATCCTTGATAATTAAATCACGATTTTCAGCCATACCATGAGGAATGGCTATACCATTTCCAAGCCAAGTATTGGTTGTTTCTTCACGTGCAAGCATGCTTGCCAGATAACACTTATCAACTGCACCAACCTGCACAAGCAATTCAGCAGCAGCATAAATTGCATCATTTTTATGATCAAAAGCAGCTGCAAGTTGTACAGATCTTATAGACAAGATTTCACCATCAGCAAAATCTACATTCATTGCTTCTGCTTTCTCATATCTCATCATGAATTCAAATTGCCTCACATTTGAACACCAATATCTCTGACACATTCCTTTTCAAAGCTGCATTTCCCAAAATACAAGCTATAAATACCACCACAGCTCTCTTTATATTTTACGGAATATAGCTAAGTGAGGTGCTTAAATACCTCAATATAACCGATAAAACAATTGGATATTATTATCTAGCGAAGTGCTTAAAACCATTATAAGCAAATCTGCCTCTTACTCTTTTACTTTACAAAGACAAAACCCCATTTTCTACAGAACCAATCACCTGAAAAACTATGTTTTCGAAACGCTCTCATTATCCTAAGTTATTCAACATAACTTTTCATTATTTTTCCTACAAGAAAGCATCCTTCCCAATCATCCGTAACTTCAGCTAATATTTTGATTGATTCCTCAAAGTTTATTTAACCTATTATCCCTCTTTATAAATTCATTACATAATTACAAATTGCTCCATGCAACTTATCATCTTTAAAATTCCGTGCTGCCCATCTTATGATATCAAACCCTCGATATATAATATTTATATATTTTAAGCTACACCTTTACTTCAATCAATATCGCAAATACACAATACCCTCTGTCGCACATTTGCAAAGTACGAACATCCCCCCAAGCACCATCATCAATTACTAAAATAAAGAAAAACTCTACAAATAAGATAAATAAAGTAAAAAATGAAACGCAATGATTGCCTTAACCCTAGCTCTTATGCTTATTTACTTTCAACAATAAACAATAATAGTGAAATCAGAAAAAATATTCTTGAAGGGCGCTGATTGCACGTTGGTTATTTTTATATCTTTAAACACCGTCCTCCTTAAAAATATAATTTCACTCTTGATTTACCGAAAATTCCTTAATGCACGTCACTTTCAAAGTAGTTTTGGCTGCCTTCTTATGGATTTTTTATCCCTATGTCTTTTTAAATGAATAGCCACACCTATCCACACTACCACCTAAAAACAGTATGACAACTCATCAATACCACAATGCCGATAAAAAGACCCATCTTTATCAAAATGATTACATAAAGAATGCTCTCATTAAATTTCTCATAATTTTCTGAAAACAAACTGCTTCTCTTATAAGAAATCACTAGACACTTCTTCATGCATAAAAAGAAAGTCTCTCTCACTATTATTATACAGAAATTTATCAACAAATTCTATCATAATATCAATATGTTCAGTACTAAATACTAACATAACATCGCACAAACTTTTTCCCTCATTGAGAAAAGCCATTTCCTCAATTCTACCTTTTTCGTATATCTTCTACATTTATTATAGTACCAACGCAAAAAGGGAAAGATAAGACTCTATCTTTCCCTTTTAATACTTATAAAACCACAACTATAATTCAATGAAATCCTGTTGATTGCTAGAGAGTGTTACAGATTACTCTGCTGCCTCCAGCATAGGAATGACTGAAACATAGGAACGATTACCCGCTTTGCGTTGAAAAGAAACCTTTCCATTTGATAATGCAAAAAGCGTATGATCTTTTCCAATACCAACATTGTTACCAGGATGCCAACGTGTACCACGCTGGCGAATAATAATATTTCCGGCAATAACGGTTTCACCACCAAATTTTTTAACGCCTAGACGTTTCGATTCTGAATCACGACCATTACGCGAGGAACCACCAGCTTTTTTATGTGCCATAGACGCTCTCCTTTAATCTTTCTTACTCTTTGATGCTACAGACGCTTTCTTCTGCGGCGCAGTCTTTTTTTCAACCGTTTTTTTAGCCGTCTTCTCAATAGAAGCAGCAGCTTTTGTTTCTTGTGGTGTAGTTGCTTCTTCTTTTATCGGTTTCGCAGCAACTTTTTTAGGTTTTGAACCACCCATTAAAATTTCTAAAACACGAAGCCTCGTAAATTCTTGACGATGGCCACGCGTGCGTTTAGAATTTTGACGACGGCGCTTCTTAAATGCGATAACCTTGCGCCCACGTGCCTGTTCTAAAATCTCAGCTGTCACCAATGCATCAGCAACGACAGGGGTACCAATAACCGCATTACCTTCTTGCCCAACCATTAATATGTCATTGAATTCAACAACATCACCCGCATTTCCACTAACTTTTTCAACTTTTACCACTTGATTAGCAACAATGCGGTATTGCTTACCACCAGTTTTAATGACTGCGAACATTTTTTATCCTTCCGTTCACTCCAGCTCTTATTTAATTTCTGCCTTGAAATAAGGGAAAATAGGCTGCTTTTTATCAGTCGTAATAAATCTCAAAGAAGGATAAAACCTTCTTCAACACAAATATGCGCAGATTTCCCCACGCTTATATTTTGTATATATGAAGGAATTTCTATTCTCTGTCAATAAAGTCCCATAAAAAAGAAAAAAAGGTTGTACCAAAAACAATTGAAGGTTATCTACCCCTTATACACTCAAATAGTGCCGATTTTTGTTTCACTTTTATTATGGAGAGATGGCTGAGTGGTTGAAAGCACCGCACTCGAAATGCGGCATAGGGGCAACTCTATCGGGGGTTCAAATCCCTCTCTCTCCGCCATTAATTTATAAAACGATATTATTAAAATGTCTTCAATCGTAGCTTGCCGGTTGTAGCTTGCCAGCGGGTTTTGTATAATTTGACACTAGATTTTGTACCAATTTATTTTTTTCGAAGGATTTTAAGGGGGGCTCAAAGGGTCTTCAAAGACCTCTCAAAGGTCTTTATCGTTTTTGCGAATAAATTCTCCTTTTTACAATTTTTGCACTTTTTTGATTTTCTGTTACATAAATCTAGTTCAGATAATAAGAGAACGCATAGTAAAATTAAAGAATTATCTCATATTTCTCTCTCATTCTACTTTTGCTTAGTTAGTGCAAAACCTACTGTCAAATTATATTTATTTTGCACGTCTTGCTTGAATATGTGCTAGCAACCCTAATGTTGAACTATCGCGATTATCCGCTTTACTTTCTCCACGAAGAATTGGTAGTAACTCGTTTGCTAATTCTTTACCAAGTTCAACCCCCCATTGATCAAATGAATTAATATTCATTAAAATCCCTTCAACAAAAGTACGATGTTCATAAAGTGCAATAAGACGACCGAGTGCAAAAGGTGTTAATAAATCTTGAACCAACGTAATGCTGGGACGGTTTCCTTTAAAACTTCTATGAAGTGCTAAATGATCTGCCTCACCCTCACCAACTCCATTTTTTATCAAGATATGCCGAGCATCTTCAATACTACGCCCCTTCATCAATGCTTTTGATTGTGCTAAACCGTTTGCTAGCAACATCTCATACATAGAATGTAAATTTTTCTCATGCCCTTTTATAAATAAAATAAATTCTACAGGAATAATATCTGTTCCTTGATGCAGAAGCTGAAAAAAAGCATGTTGACTATTTGTTCCTGAATCCCCCCAAACAATTGGACCACTTGAAAAACTTAATGGTTTTCCATCCAGCGAAACTTGCTTACCATTTGATTCCATATCAAGCTGTTGTAAATAAGCTGGAAAATGTATTAAACGCTGTGCATAAGGAATGATCGAACGTGATGAATAACCACAAATAACACGATGCCAAAATCCTAAAAGAGCAAAACGAATAGGAATATTTTTATGCAAAGGCATAGTTTTAAAATGTTGGTCCATTTGCAAAGCACCGTTGAGAAATTTGCGAAAATTTCCACCACCTATTGCAAACATAACAACAAGTCCAATGGCTGACCAAATTGAATAACGTCCTCCAACCCAATTCCAAAATTTAAAAACGCTTGTGGAATCTATGCCAAATTCTGCCACTTTATCAAGCGCACTTGAAACAGCAACAAAATGCGTACAAACGGCTTTTTCTCCTAAATGTGAACAAATCCACTGACGTGCAACTTGAGCATTTACCATTGTTTCAGCCGTTGTAAAAGTTTTAGAAGCAATGACAAACAGCGTTGTTGCTGGATTCAAAATAGAGAGAGTATCAGAAATATGGGCACTGTCAGCATTCGAAACAAAATGACACTGTGGACCATCATGATAAGGTTTTAAAGCGTATGTGACCATTGCAGGACCAAGATCAGAACCACCAATACCAATATTGACAATATCACTTATTCTCTCGCCACTGCTTCCCTTATAGCTTCCATCACGCACCTTTTCAGAAAATCTTTCCATATCTTCAAGGACGTCTTGAATATCGCGAATAAGATTATGACCATCCAACATGAAAATTTCATCAGCAGGTAAACGTAATGCAATATGAAGAACTGAGCGTTTTTCAGTTGTATTAATCGCCTTACCAGAAAACATTGCATCACGCCGGCCTAACACATCTGCTGCGACCGCTAAATCATCTAGAAGTTGCAATGTTTTAAATGTCACACCACATTTTGAAAAATCGAAAAGAAGATCATCAAGTCTGAGGGAAAAATGGGAAAAACGCTGTTCATCTTCTACAAAATGCCGACGAATATCATAGACCCCATCCTTTGCGGCATGGTTTCTTAAAGCTTTTAATGTGGCTTCAAAAGCCATTTCATTTCGAATCGAAAAGCTATCTCCCATAAGCTTATCCTATACGGTTATTGATAATGAAATCTATGCCCAAACAATAACAAAGCAGAAAGCATCTCTTTTATTGCTCGCTATTTTCACTGCTCACATAAAAATGAAGGAATATACAAAATATAAAGGATAAGATCCGAAAATGATATTTTTACAAGAATAAACTTTCAAATCTTTTCTATCATATACATCATTTAACTTGATTGAGTTCTTTTGTTAAACGTAAATCTTCTTCTGCTTTTGGTCTTATAAAACGCCCTAAAAAAAGATAAACAACCGGTGTAACATAAAGCGTAAAAATAGTTGCTAAACCTAAGCCACCAACGATAACCCAACCTAAAGCTATACGAGCTTCTGCGCCAGCACCTTTGGCTAAAACCAAAGGAATACCTCCTAAAATGGCACAAATCATTGTCATACAAACTGGACGAAGGCGAATGTTTGCTGCTTCTTCTACGGCTTCACGCACGCTTCTTCCCTGATCACGTAATTGATCTGCAAATTCAACAATGAGAATACCATTTTTTGCCATAACACCAATTAACAAAATTAATCCAATTTGGCTGTAAATATTAAGACTCACACCACTTAATAGCATAGCAATTACAGCACAACCAATCCCTAATGGGACAGTGGCCATGATAATGAATCCTGAAATAAAGCTTTCAAACTGAGCAGCCAAAATCAATAAAATAATCAAAAAGGCAATGCCAAAAACAATCATAAAATTGGAAGATGTTTCATTAAGCGTTTCGGCTTCCCCTAAGGGAACCAAATAGGTTCCTTTTGATAACAAAGGAGAAGCAATTTTCTGTACAGTTTGGTAAGCTTCCCCTAAAGCGATATCTGGAGCAAGATTTGCGCTTAAAACAACAGCATTCATGCGTTTTTCCCGTTTTAATTGAGGAGCAATAGCTTTTTCATGTAAACGCGCAATAACCGATAAAGGAACATATCGATTGTCTTTGGTTTTTAAAAAAATATTTTCTAAATCGCTAGGACTCTTCATAGAATTTGTACGCGATATCAATTTAACATCGTAAGAATGATCATCCACGTTAATGGAACCAATCTTTTTACCATCCAACATTGTTTGTAATGTATCGCCCAAATTGGCGATATCAATCCCTAAATCGGAGGCTTTTTTTCGATTGATTTCAATAAAAAATTGCGGTTGTGTTGCATCAACAGTAAGGCGTGGGCGAATAAAACGCGGATCATCTTGTAAAGCACTCACCAGCTTATCAGCAATGGGTTGTAATGTTGCATAATCATTGCCAAGAATTGCAAATTGCAACCCTTGCCCAGTTCCTCTCACACCCAAAGAATTTCCCTGCGCAGCAAATACAAAAACTGCGGGAAACTGTTTAACCTTTGCATTAATATCTTTCACGATTTCTTGCTGACTACGTAAACGTTTATCCCAAGATGAAAGCAATAAAATCAAAAAAGCAGTATTGGGTGAACCGCCAGCACCCGCGATAGAGTAACTGTTAGCAATCTCCCCTGCATCACGTAATGGCTGTAGACTTGCTTCAATTTGCTCTATTTGCTCGTTCAAATATTGTGTTGAAATACCTTGCGGTCCATTAATAACCAAAAAGATCACAGCTCTGTCTTCTGCTGGCGTTAATTCCTGTTGTAGCTTCGTATAGCCTCCAACACAAAGACCCCCAAAAATAAGTGAAGCAAAAACAACAGCCCAAGGCTTTTCTAAACACTTATGCAAACTGTAAGTATATGCCTTATGAAAAAAAGTACCTAATTTATATAAAAAAGCAAAATGATGGGACTCTTCCTCTTTATCCTCAATATGTTCTTTGAGAAAACGTGAAGCCAACATGGGACAAAGCGTTAAGGCAACAACTGAAGAAAGCAAAATAGAAATTGCCAAAACAAAACCGAATTCTCTAAAAAGCCCTCCAACTTGCCCAGGAAGAAAGGAAATAGGAACAAACACAGCCACTAATGTCAGTGTTGTTGCTAAAACAGCAAAAAATACTTCACGTGTTCCTATCACCGCTGCTGCTCTGGAACCTAATCCCATGTTGCGCCACCGAACAATATTCTCAAGAACAACAATGGCATCATCCACAACAAGCCCTGTTGCTAAAACAAGTCCTAAAAATGTGAGAATATTCAATGAAAACCCTACAAGATAAATAGCCGCAATGGTACCAATCAAAGCGACAGGAAGAGATACAGCAGGTATCAGCGTTACACGAATGTCTCTGAGAAAAAGAAAAATGACCAAGATAACGCTCAAAATAGCAATGACCAATGCAACTTCAACCTCATGAAGAGCGCTTTTAATAAAAATTGCATCGTCATTAATAACGTCTATATGTACAGAAGAAGGAACAATACTTTTGAGATTATCAACAACGGCTCTCACACCTTCAGAAATATTAAGAGTGTTGGATTGTGCTTTACGCACGATACCTAATCCAATACCTGTCTTTCCATTGATACGAAGAATAACTGTTTCTATATCCGGCGATAAAGTAACATGCGCAACATCACCAAGATGCACATGAGGCTTTAAAACAACTTGTTCAAAAGATTCTGGTGTTGTTAAACGTGCAGTAGCACGTACAACTAAAGTTTGCTTAGAATTGCGTAATGACCCTACTGGCACATCTGTTGTCATATCAGCAAGAACACGTGAAATATCTGCTACAGTTAATCCATAACTTGCAAGTTTTGCTTGATCTATATCAATCTGAAAAATCTTTGTGCGAGCACTATCGACCTGTACATCACCAACACCATCAACAGCAGAAATTGCATCAACAATCTGATCGTTTACAATCGTGGTTAAATCATCAACACTCATTGTTGGTGACGTCACAACCAAATACATCATGGCAGCAGCATTCGAATCTGCTTTAATAATCAAAGGCGAATCCGCATCTTTCGGTAAAGAATAGGTAATACGGGAGAGAGCATCACGAATATCAGATGCCGCAACATTCAAATCAACACCAACATTAAAATTAATCTGTACACGGGAGCGCCCAAAAGAAGACGTTGAAGAAATCGTCTTAACACCTGAAACACGAGAAACGGCATCTTCTATAACTTTTGTAACTTCACGATCAATTGTTTCTGCCGACGCACCAGAAAACACCGTCACAACCGTCGTTACGGGAGTATCAACATCGGGTAATTCTCTTACATCAACATTTAACCATGCTGCAAATCCTGCAATGATGATCATAGCATTCAAAACAAGAGTAAAAACCGGTCTGCGAATAAATAAGGTAATGAGACCACCTTGCTCCACCTTTGACATAGGCTGTTTTGTGCTCAATTCTTGGCTCATTGTATATCCGTTCCGTAAACTGCTGGTAATTGCTGTTGATGAGACTTTGGATCATCAATCGTTACTTTACTTCCTGGATAAAGCATTTGCACCCCTTGAATGACAACTTGATCACCATTTTCTAGGGGTGCTTTTACGAAAACTTGATCTGCTTTATGCTGAATAATTGATACGGGTATAGCCTCTACTTTCCCTTCTCTCACACGCCAAACGAATGACCCTTTACTATTCCATTGAACTGCAAGAGGATTAACGACAGGAAAAGAACCACCATGAAATTGCAAGGCAACAGAAAAGGACATACCAGACATGAGCGTATCTTTTTCATTATTGATTTCAACCTGAACATGAAGTGTGCGACTTTCTGGATCAACGATATTATCAATCGCATAAATATGACCAACAAAAGACATATCTGGCTGCGCGACTAACGTTGCCGTTACCTCATCTCCTTTATGGATGCGCGACACATATCGTTCAGGGGCCCATATATCGACCAAAATACGTTCTCTATTCTCAATACGGCCTATTACAGTATTAAGGGTCACGTTATTCCCCGCATCAACGGGCAAAATACCAACAACTCCAGGAATCGGTGCTCGAATTGTTCGCCGATCGAGATCTAATTCAGCATTACGCAAAACTAAATTTGCGTTATCCAACTCTAAGCGTGCCATAATTTCTTGAACTTCCGTTGCTGTATTGCTGGCGCGTAATTTAAGAATGCGCGAAAGCGTTAACGCATTGTTATCACGTTGCACTTTTGCTTTTGCAGCCGCTATTTCTTCTTTTTTAGAATCAAGCTTTGCAATCACATCATCGGCTTGTACTTTTGTACCTGCTGATACAAAAAGCTTATCAATAACACCTGAGGATAAAGGGGTAAGCTCAACTTCTGCAAGAGCTTTTCCACTCCCTAAAACGTTAAGTTGTTCATAAAAATCTTGAATTTTTACAAGATCAACGACAACATTTACCGGTGGCCTTCCCATTTTTCCATTTGAAGTTTTATCTGATACTTTTGTTTTATCCACCATAGAAATGGGTTGTTCTGCACTCTTTTTTCCAGCCCAATAAGTAACCGTTAAAACAACGATTAAAAACACTAATGGAAAGCTCTTTTTTAATAACGCCATACATCCGCCCTTGCTGTGTCATGTTTATCTGAAATAGTTTTCAACAGTAATATCGGCGTTTTACACAAAAACCCAACAGCGGGTGTGTGTGTCTTACCCCCACCGCAAAAAACAGATCTCATCTCTGCTTGATTATCTTTCATCTATAAAAACGTCAAGTTAACTATCGTTCATATTGCTTTGTATGGTCACAACAAAAAAATGTTCATATCAAAACCAACTGAAGCCATAATATTTTTAAAATATCTCATAAAAAAGAGAGATTTTTTTATTACTATCCAAGTTTCACTTGCATTTCTTTAATGAAACGATTAGGAACCCTTTGTCTTAGACAATGTAAAAAATTGAAATATATGCACCCGTAGCTCAGCTGGATAGAGCACCAGACTACGAATCTGGGGGTCAGGAGTTCGAATCTCTTCGGGTGCGCCATCTATCAATATCTTACTTATAAAGCAGACTTTTTAAATTCTTTATTTTGTGATTTGTTTTTATCTATCTTTGTATTTTGTTATTTCATTCTGTTGTGAGTCGTTTCTTTAGCCATTTTGCTAGAATAAGATGTTATGAGTCCTTCAATTCAGCCCTAAGGGCTTTTATTAGCTAATAATCGTAGCGATTGCATGAGTAGCGTGTATTGTTGTTTTCTTTTTTCAATCTATGCGCTTGTTTTTGGTCTCTTCCGGATTATACTCTCTAATCAGTTAGGTAATTTTTTACGTTCTTATTTCTAACTGTTCCATAACTGGATGTTGCTGGATATTTTATTCCTAGCAGTCCCATCTTAAGAGGGACTTCAAATGTGCCGCCATAAATTCCGGGTTACCACCATGTAAAACTTTTTCAGTGTGTTATTGGAAAGAATAAATAAACTACTTCTCAAACGTACCACTATAAAACACTTATGGTATCCATTAATATCATCAGCATTTTGTTGCAAACCACAGCTTCTTTCTGCAATATTTTTAATTGAATTAAACGTATTTTTACTGCTTAAAAGCAAAGTGATTCTTTTTTCTAAAAAACAATAAAACTCTTCTTGTGCTTCTTTAGCATTATCTCTTGCATGGCATATCATCGACTTCTATGATATCTTAATATTTTCTGTTCTCTATGAATTTTTCTAATTAACCCATGGGGTACAGATCTCGAATATTAATAAAAGATAAGTTTAAAGAATTTTTCCATGCCTAAAACTGATATTGAAATTGCTCGCACTGCTAAAAAGCAACATATTGTTGAAATTGCACAAAAAATTGGTATCTCACATGAAAATCTCATTCCCTATGGCCATGATAAAGCTAAAATTTCTTCTGAATACATAAAATCGCTTAATAAAAATCCAGACGGTAAACTTATCCTTGTCACAGCTATCAATCCCACACCTGCCGGAGAAGGCAAAACAACAACAACAGTTGGACTAAGTGATGCTCTTAATCTTATTGGTAAAAAAACAATAGCTACCTTGAGAGAACCGTCTTTAGGTCCCTGTTTTGGTGTAAAAGGTGGTGCTGCTGGTGGTGGTTATGCGCAAGTCATTCCAATGGATGACCTTAATTTACATTTTACCGGTGATTTTCATGCTATTACAGCTGCTCATAATCTTCTTGCCGCAATGATAGATAATCATCTTTATTGGGGAAATACTCTAAACATTGATCCACGTCGCATTGTTTGGAAACGCGTTCTTGATATGAATGACCGTGCATTGCGCGATATTGTCATTTCATTGGGGGGCATAACAAATGGTTTTCCACGTCAAGCAGGTTTTGATATTACTGTTGCATCAGAAATTATGGCGCTTCTTTGTCTCTCTGAAAATTTAGAAAACCTTACACAAAGACTCAAAAAAATTATTGTTGCTTATCGTTATGATAAAACGCCCATCACCGTTGCTGATCTCAATGCGGAAGGTGCAATGGCAGTTCTTCTCAAAGATGCTATACAACCCAATCTCGTACAGACAATTGAAAATAATCCTGTTCTCGTTCATGGAGGACCTTTTGCCAACATTGCTCATGGTTGCAATTCAGTTATAGCAACAAAAACTGCTTTAAAACTTGCGGATTATGTTGTCACAGAAGCAGGGTTTGGAGCAGATCTTGGAGCAGAAAAGTTCTTCAATATCAAATGTAGGCAAGCAGGTATTGTACCAAATGCTACAGTGATCGTCGCAACTATTCGTGCATTAAAAATGAACGGTGGTCTGGATAAAAATAACCTGACAGAAGAAAATATTACCGCTTTAGAAAAAGGAGCTGCCAATCTTTTACGACACATAAAAAATATGAAGCACTACGGTATTCCTTGTGTTGTGGCTATCAATCATTTTGACAGCGATAGCGATGCTGAAATAAAAACATTACAAAAAATAGTTGCAACAACTGGACACAAAGCTATTATCTGTAAGCATTGGGAACAAGGTGGAAAAGGCGCTATAGAACTTGCACAAGAACTCGTTACCTTGATTGAAAAGCACGATTCTGATTTTAAAGTTCTCTATCAAGATGATATTCCACTCGTTCAAAAAATTAATTGTATTATAACAAAGCTATACGGTGGACGTGGCGCCATCATCTCAGCCCCTATTCTCAAACAACTTGAATCTTGGGAAAAAGAGGGGTTTGGCGTCTACCCTATTTGTATGGCAAAAACACCTTATTCTTTTTCTTCTGATCCCAAGCAATACGGCGCTCCTGTTGATTTTGAAATTCCCATACGAGAAGTTCGTCTCTGTGCGGGAGCCGGTTTTATTGTTGTCATTTGTGGAGATGTTATGACCATGCCGGGACTACCCCATTATCCCGCGGCTGAAAAAATTCATCTTGACGAAAATGATCAAATACAAGGACTTTCATAAATTTATAACCGTAAATTCTATCATTCATTATAAAAAGCGTTTTATTGTAAAAAAAATAGAATTTTAAAAAGCGATATAGACAAATGTCTTATTTATATGATACAAGTGCTTGTCCTTTTGGATATGCCTTTAAAAGGACGTAGGTTTTTTCCTATCATTTATGACACTGAAAAAAGCAGGATAGATAGTGCAAGTACTCGTTCGTGATAATAATGTTGATCAAGCGCTCCGCGCGTTGAAAAAAAAGATGCAGCGTGAAGGTATCTTCCGTGAAATGAAAATGCGTAGTTATTATGAGAAGCCATCTGAGAAGCGTGCTCGTGAAAAAGCTGAAGCTATTCGTCGTACACGCAAGCTTGCTCGTAAGCGTGCACAAAGAGAAGGTTTTGTTAGTAACGGACGAACTGTTGCGGTAAAGTAATATACTTTATGATATTATATAATTGCATAAGCAATAGATAGTAAGCTACTAGAAAATTTTATCTTCATAGGCAATTGCGATGAATTGCTTGGGTAGGTTTTTATGTACAATGTTATCTAATATGTTAGTTATTTGAAAATAATAAGGTTTCTATCATAGAGGTGGTTTTTATTTCACTCTTATATTTTAAAAATAGATAACAAACTACACTTGAGATATTTAAGCGACTTTTTCCTATGTAAATTGAGTGCGGGGTGTTTTATTATCACTTTTCGCTATAATTTTCTCCTTCTGGATATCTCTTACATCACTGCTTCTTATGTACAAATTTCATGATGAACTTCTTTTTTGTCATTAAATATTCTACATCTTTCGATCATCCTAGGTCTGATTACAAAACAAAAATAACTATCGCAATATGCGATTGTGTGTAAAATATAATATCAAATTCATAATCCTCTTTCCCTTCAGTTATGTAACGAAACGATATAATTCCATAACTTTTTATATCTCTCTAAAGGATGACGAATTTCAACCACTGCACTATAGATTCTTTTTTCTTGATAAATTTCTTCTATTCATCACTTATGTAATTACCCTCATCAGTGTATCGAATAAGCCTTTCTATTTCATTCAACTTTCTTCTATACTGAGTTAGAGAAAAAGAAAATTGACAATAAACAGAGAAAACACTGTATTTTAATATGGATGAATGTGCCTTTTATTACCATTTTTGATGGAAATGTTTTTAAAATTTAAATAACGAGTTAAAGTTTTTAACGCGGAGATTTATTATTATAAGTAATCGTTTTTCATATTAAGTAATAATTCTGAATAACGTAAAGTTTCTCAACACTTTCTCATATTGAATCAATCAAGATTATTTTCTTGTACATCATAAGCGGGATTCGTATGCAAATAGAATAAAAGCTATTTAAGAAAAAACAAAAATGCTTCTTATAAACACTATAAATAATAGGAACTGCATAACATTGAAAGCTGGTAAATAGAACGATGGAGCCAGCTTATCTACCATACGGATAAGCATTATCATGGCATAAGATTAGAGTGTAGAAAATTTTATAAATGAATTATCACGAAAAAGTGTCCTGTTAAAATTAGCCCTTCATATATCAATCTACTCTATAATGTTGCTCATATTTTTACGCTTAAATGTTTTATTTATCGTATTATTTTGTTCATTCAAAACTTCTTTTCAAGCCACACAATAATCCCTTTCTGAACAGCTCTTTGTTCATAGTATGCATACATGCACTTTTACTTTGAGAAACAAACTCAAAAAAGAGATGCAATACTTTAGCCCTAATTTCCTGTACAAAAACTGCCTATGGCTCCAATATACTTTACTGTTTTATCACGCTTACAGCTACATAAAAATCTAATGTTTATTTATATCTACCCCCTCATAAACAAGATAAGCACTAAGAAATACAAACCTTTTGTTTTCCTTATTTTGATATTTTTGTAGCAATTTTTTCATCGTTTAGATCTCTTTAACGAGCAATGTGTCATACTTTTTATCAGTTTCCAGTCTTATCTTTCAGATTTTAAATTTCCAATATATGACGAAATAAAGGAGTTCGGTGTGCAAAATTCTCGTTGGTTTCGCGTTTCAATACTCATATCATGTATCTTAATAGCAATAGTCATTGTATTGGGTTCATCTCATTTGTTGCATGCACAAACATTTAATCAAAATTTAGGGCCCAGTGGTTTACCACTTCCGCGATTTGCTTCGATTAAACCCACCAGCGTTAATGTACGCGTCGGACCAGGAAGCAACTATTCAATCATTTTCACCTACAAAAAGAAGGGCTTACCTATTGAAATCATTCAAGAATATGATCAATGGCGCAAAATTCGTGATGCAGAAGGCGATGAGGGATGGGTGTATCAATCGCTTTTATCGGGAAAGCGAACTGCTATAACTATTCCATGGCAAAAAGATAAAACAAAAAGGCTGATGCTACGAAAAAACCCCACCGACAACGCAGAACTTGTGGCGGAAGTAGAACCTAACGTCATTGGTAACATCCGCCAATGTGATGGACAATGGTGCGAACTAAACATTAATAATACGCGCGGATGGCTTCAGCAACCCCAGTTATGGGGAATCTATCCTGATGAAAAAGTAAAAGGTTGGTGAATACTCAAACTCAACAAGTTTAATTTTTATTCCTCATTGAATATCCTCACTGCCTATCACAAGATTGATTTTTTGGTTTCAATCGCACGATTAAATCAACATGTGAAATTTCCATACCTTCTGGTGGCTTAGGCAAATTTCTAATAATGGGAGCTTCTTCCAAATTATAAGGAATATCAAGAATACGATTTTCGCCTTCTATATAAAAATGGTAGTGATCAGAGGTATTGGTATCAAACCAAGTTTTTGAGCCCTCTACGGCAATAATCCGTAATAATCCCGCTTCCGTAAATTGATGAAGCGTATTATAAACCGTTGCTAAAGATACAGGTACACCTGCCCTCACCGCTTCCTCATAGAGCTCTTCAGCAGTAATATGACGATTTCCTTGAGAAAAAATCATATGTGCAAGTTCCAACCGCTGACGTGTTGGACGCAGACCATTTTGACGCAAACGTTTTTCTAACATAGAAATGGAATAATATTGCACCATTTTTCCACACTCTTTTGTGCACTGTTGCTCTTCATTCATATCTAAATTGTCTGCACTCACTGACATATTACAAACCCAAATACATTCCTGCTAAATAAGATCAAAATACAAAAAAATGGGAATAGTATGGTGTAATCTTGTATTCCATTTTTAAATAATTACCTATGTAGAATACATAAAAAAAGGCTTTTGTCATTAAAAATGATATAAAATCATTTCCCTCTCTTTAAAATTTGCTCTAAAAGTAGGTTGGGAAAAGCGCAGAAATTAAAGATATATGCAAATAAATGGAGTAACAATGGCTGAACAAAAGTCTCGCTACACATATGAAGAGCTTCTAAGCTGCGCTCGCGGCGAAATGTTTGGTAGAGGTAATGCGCAATTGCCAGCACCGCCAATGTTGATGATTCATCGAATCACTCAAATTAGTGAAACTGATGGTAAATACGATAAAGGAATGGTTCGCGCCGAATTTGACATTACACCAGACATGTGGTTCTTTAATTGTCACTTTATAGGCGATCCCGTCATGCCAGGATGTCTCGGACTGGATGGTATGTGGCAATTAACAGGTTTTTTTCTTGGTTGGCTAGGCGAACCAGGAAAAGGAAGAGCAATATCAACAGGTGAAGTAAAGTTATCAGGGATGGTAACTCCACAAACCAAAATTCTTGAATATGAAATAGATTTTAAGCGTATTCGACGTGGAAATTTAGTCTTAGGAATAGCTGATGGGTGGCTAAAAGCAGATGGAGAGACTATTTATAAGGCGAATGATTTACGCGTTGCTTTATTCAAAGAAGATTGAACGTTATTTCCGTCAGAAAGAACTTTTCACTATTCTGTATGGAACGAGGAGGTATGAATGCGTCGAGTTGTTGTAACCGGAATGGGAATTGTCTCCGCGATTGGAAATAACCCTAGAGATGTTTTAACCAGTTTACGTGAAGCAAAATCCGGAATTTCTTACGCACCTCAATATGCTGAATTAGGCTTTCGTAGCAGAGTTTATGGCAAGCCCGATATTAATATAGAAGAACTCGTAGATCGACGTGCTCTACGTTTTCATGGGCGTGGAACAGCATGGAATCACATCGCCATGGATCAAGCAATTGCTGATGCGGGTCTAGAACCGCATGAAGTATCGAACGAACACACGGGTATTATTATGGGTTCTGGAGGTGCTTCAACACATTCAATCGTAGAAGCTGCTGACATTACACGCCAAAAAGGTCCAAAACGTGTTGGACCTTTTGTTGTCCCTAAAGCGATGAGTTCCACAGCATCTGCAACATTAGCAACTTTCTTTAAAATAAAGGGGATCAATTATTCAATCTCTTCAGCTTGTGCTACCTCCAATCATTGTATTGGTAATGCTTACGAAATGATACAATATGGTAAACAGAAGCGCATCTTTGCCGGTGGCTGCGAAGATTTGGATTGGACACTATCTGTTTTATTCGATGCCATGGGCGCTATGTCCAGCAGATATAATGACATTCCTCACAAAGCTTCACGTGCTTATGATGTTAATCGTGATGGTTTTGTCATTGCTGGAGGGGCTGGCGTTTTAGTCCTTGAAGATTTAGAACTTGCTAAAGCACGTGGTGCAAAAATCTACGGAGAAATCGTTGGATACGGTGCGACATCCGATGGACATGATATGGTTGCCCCATCAGGAGAGGGAGCGGAGCGGTGCATGCGCATGGCTCTTGCAACAGTCAATAATAAAATTGATTATATCAATCCCCATGCGACAGCAACTCCTGTTGGTGATCCTCCTGAGATAGAAGCTATCCGTCGTGTCTTTGGAGCAGGTGATCAATGCCCCCCCATTTCTGCTACCAAGTCTCTAACAGGACATTCCTTGGGAGCAGCAGGTGTTCACGAAGCAATCTATACATTGTTAATGATGAATCATAATTTTATTTGTGAAAGTGCCCATATTG
Source organism: Bartonella sp. CL266QHHD (assembly GCF_042195355.1). Lineage (NCBI taxonomy): Bacteria > Pseudomonadati > Pseudomonadota > Alphaproteobacteria > Hyphomicrobiales > Bartonellaceae > Bartonella > Bartonella sp. CL266QHHD. Next base: position 229,785 of record NZ_JBHIOD010000033.1, on the reverse strand, counting down.
AAGAACTTGATCCAGCTTTTGCTGATATGCCAATCGTTCGTGAACGACGTGATCATCAACAACTGAATACCGTATTGTCGAATACTTTTGGCTTTGGCGGTACCAATGCAACGCTTGTTTTCCAACGTTATGTATAAACAAAAGCTCTTAGTAATTGAAAAAAGTACGGTCTTACGGAGAATAATATGAAAGGTTTGATGGAGGGCAAACGCGGCCTTATTATGGGAATTGCGAATGACCATTCAATTGCTTGGGGCATTGCCTGTCAGCTCGCACAAGCAGGAGCGGAATTAGCGTTGACTTATCAAGGAAATGCTTTTGGAAAACGTGTTCATCCCCTAGCAGATAAACTTGGGTGCAAATTAGTGCTAGAGTGTGACGTTGAAAAAAGTGAAAATATTGATTACGTCTTTGAGCAACTTGAAAAAGAATGGAAAACAATTGATTTTATTGTCCATGCCATTGGTTTTTCAGATAAAACTCAGCTAAAAGGGCGTTACGTTGATGTTACAACACGTGAAAACTTTCAACGCACGATGGTTATTTCAGCTTATTCCTTTACTGAAATTGCCCAGCGCGCGGGTAAGCTTATGCCCAATGGAGGAACACTTTTAACTCTTACCTACGGTGCTTCACAGCAAGTTGTGCCTAATTATAACATCATGGGTGTTGCTAAAGCAGCTTTAGAAGCTATGGTACGTTATTTAGCAGCGGACTTTGGTCCTCAAAATATCCGTGTCAATGCGATTTCCGCTGGTCCTGTTAGAACTTTAGCAGGTAATGGTATTGCAGCTGCGCGGGCAATATTTTCACATCAACGCCGTAATGCCCCATTACGGCGTACCGTAAATATTCATGAAATTGGAAAATCTGCTCTTTATCTACTCTCTGACTTATCATCAGGTGTTACAGGTGAAATCCATTATGTTGATTCAGGCTATAACATCATGTCTATGCCAATACTTGAAGAACTGAAAAAAAGTGACGATTCCCAAGAAGAATAAAATTTATTTCATTGCACTAAAAAAGAAAATAAATCATGTCCATAGTGCTTTAATCGGGTATTGAGTACTTTCTCAGCTATATAATAGTGTATTGACTTATAATAATATGACGTAAGGCATATGTGCAAATGTTTGTAAGAATAAGTCAATACAAAACCAGATGTACGATGCCTTGTTTCGCAAAATATTTTATAAAAAGCCGGAGTATTTCTTCAATCCATGGTTGATAAAGTGTGTATTTTATGACGTTATTTACCTTACTAAAGCATACGCTTTTGTCGTTGCTTATAAATCAATATCCAGCCCTCATGCTACCGTAGTTTGAAACAGAGATTAGAGAATTATTAAAATCCTTAGTTTCAGCTTTTGTGTAGCAAATTGAAAAAAATATTCCTACCGTTTGATTTATTCTTGAAACGCAAATACAATCTAATTTAGGACGAATATGAAGGCGTAAAGAAATCAATCATTAATCTTACTATTATTCTTTAATGAGGCTTTACGATTTTAAAAGCATGTACATCAATGTTTTTTTAATAATGGAGGTTACGCTTTACCTCACACCTTTATTTTTCTTGTTCTTTAATGAAAGCATTTCTCTGATGTGTCAAGTAAAATAGAACACCCAAAAACACTATAGCTGTTTCTCCTTCATGCATTTTTTAAAGATATCTCTCAATGCACGCCATTCCATTTCACAATGGTACCTGTAGAACGTATAAAAAATCCCTGTGAAGTACATAAAATCCTTTTTTTACCACCATTTTAATGTTTATACAGATGACAAACTGACACCGTCATTTTACTTGCCATGTTCTAATATTGAAACAACCCTTGACACTTGAGATGATTCATTAGAAGTATCTTTAATAATTTTTATCCACATACTAACCCGCTTGTGACAAGCAAACACATATTTTTAATTAACTCAATACAAAAATAAAATGAATTATTTATATAAATCAATTTTTTATCTTTATAATCACATTATTTTTCAGTGTAAATGACAGCCACAAACAAGTACAATAATATTTTTTTCAACCTTAGACTTTCAAAGTTATAATTCCAAAAATCATTTCTTGCATATAAAAAACAGAATTGACATGTGAGAAAATAAAAGACTTAAATATTTCTACTGAACAGCTTCAAGTGCTTAGAGCTGTCTCAACATTGGGGGGTGTAATGATGCTCGGCTTCCTCCTTCATAAACGTAAAGATGGGGATGTGCACAATGGCTTTATCGTTACACTATTCACGGTTACCGTCGCGAAGTGGACTTGGAAGTTTTAAGAGAGGTCTCTTTAAAACAAGCGCGTGAATATACAACAGCTATCGTGTTTTTTTGGGCGTTCTATTTTACCTGACACATCAGAGAAATGCTTTCATTAAAAAATGAGAAAATAAAGGTGTGAGATAATCTCCATTATTTAAAAGATATTGCTTTAGATAGCGTAAAACTGAATTTAAAAATGATTGTAGAAATGGGAACTGGTTTTCATCTTTAAAATTTCATCTTCTTCCCAAAACAGATTGTCTTCTTGTTTTAAAGAATCACAAAAACAGAGATACATAATATCCCTGCCCCGATATTCTTAACTTATACGTTACATAAATAAGATGCTTCTACCTAATGAGTCTTGTATTATTCTGTTTGCAAACATCATTGTGAGATGAATTTAAGAGACAATAAAAATATCTTGTTCATTACATTACATAAACATGTGTAAGTGGAAACGATAATTTATCTTCAAAGAGATAGCTCTTAGATAAAAGCAAAAACTTTTATATTTCAGCCATGTTTCATAAAGAATCGAATGATATGAATCTATAATTTGCTGGAATATGACTACCTTATACAACCATCAATAAAATCTATTTTATATGTCTATCATAGCATGTTTCTATTTTTTACGATTTGAATTATTAAAAAACAGGATATCATTGTATTTCGTCCTTGAGGGCGCGGCTTAGTAATGTATTTGCCGCTTCAGTTATGTTTTTACCACAATAGAGAATTTGATAAATTTGTTCTACAATGGGCATTTCTACCCCAATACGCTGCGCCAACGTATGTACTTCCTTGGTATTTAAGTATCCTTCCACAACCTGACCAATTTGTTTTTCCGCTTCTTTTATATCTATTCCTTTACCAAGAAGTATTCCAAAACGACGATTACGTGACTGATTATCAGTACATGTCAAAACCAGATCACCTAAGCCTGTCATTCCCATAAATGTGGAAAGCTCAGCACCCATAGCCCCCCCTAAACGACTGATTTCAGCTAGTCCTCGTGTGATAAGAGCTATTCGTGCATTTGCCCCAAAACCTATGCCATCTGATATTCCTGCACCAATAGCAATAACATTTTTGACTGCTCCCCCTAATTGAACACCAATCATATCTGAACTTTTATAAACTCTAAAACTTTTGTCACAATAAAAAAGTTGCTGCAATTCTTTACCAAACTCAACATCAGAAGCTGCTATCGTCATTGCAGTAGGCCAACCAATAGCTAGTTCTTGAGCAAAAGTTGGTCCAGAAAAAACAGCTAAAGGAATTTTTTCACCTAAAATCTCACGAGCAACCTCTTGTAAAAAACGTCCAGTACCATGTTCTAAACCTTTTGTAGCCCAAATAACACGTGAATGCTGATCTAAATAAGGCTGAATATTACACAAAACTTGATGAAATACATGGCTTGGAACTGCGATTAATATATTGTGACTCGCCGTTATTGCAGTTTCAAGCGAAGCTTCAAGTAATAAATTGTCAGGAAATCGAATATCGGGTAAATATACTTGATTACAACGTTGTTCCTGTAATTCTTTGATATGTTGAGGACTATATCCCCAAAGTAAAACATTATGACCATTACGGGCAAGAGCTATCGCTAATGCAGTACCAAAAGAACCAGCACCAATAACTGTCATTGCAACGGTTTTCATTAAGTTTTCTGATTATTCTCTAAATTTTTGATTTCAATTGCATATTATTATTACAAATAACTTTAATGCTATCTTTAATATAAATTCTGTAAATCTAAAAACATTACTGCTTCGTGTTTTTTTATCTCACACAACATAAAAACTTGTTTCTCACATTCTCTTTCTTTGTAGTAAATTTTACAAACATCACTTTTTGTATATTCTACAAATAGCTATTTGTCTCAAAAATTAAAGCTTGACTAAATACCCCACGGACTTTCTCTTTTAAATTAAAAGTATATTCAAAATAATGATACTCATTCCACTGATATCTTGTACTTCTTCCCTTCTTTATATCCTACGAATTTCTTCTACGAGCTGATACATGCCGCATCAGCTCCATAGATATTTCTAACAACTACTCCACAGGAAACTGTGTATTTGGATCTTGATCCATGGGTATTTCTGAACCAGGCGCTTGATCTACAGGAGTTTGCGTACTTAGACCTTGCCCCATGGGTATTTCTGAACCAGGCGCTTGATCTACAGGAGTTTGTGTACTTAGACCTTGCCCCATGGGTATTTCTGAACCAGGCGCTTGATCTACAGGAGTTTGCGTACTTAGACCCTGCCCAATGGGCATTTCTGAACCAGGTGCTTGATCTACAGGAGTTTGCGTACTTAGACCCTGCCCAATGGGCATTTCTGAACTAGGTGCTTGATCTACAGGAGTTCGCGTACTTAGATCCTGCCCAATGGGCATTTCTGAACCCTGTATCTTTTCTGGCTGTTTTCTTACGGATATATCTTTGTTTGATAACTGCTCAGACACTGAAGAATCATCTCTACTTGATATTTCCGGTTCAATAACACGTCCTGAACCACCCATCATATTATAATTTAAATGAGAAATAGCCCACCAAGTTCCCCCAATAATAACAAAAACGCAAATAGCAGCAAACCATAACGCGCTTAAATTCCATTTGGCGTCTGGACCAGAATTCAAGTGCAAAAAGAAAACAATTTGTACTATAATCTGAATAATCGCCATCCCAATAAGATACGCAACCTTTGTACTAACTGCCCAACTCTCCATCATTCCATACATCACAGGAACAAAAGAACCCAAAGTGAAAAATACAGCCAGAATAAAACCAACCAAATAGGAACCAGTACTGGGACCATGTGTTTCATTTTGCACGCTCATCACAACGCTCCTAATAGATAAACCATGGTGAAAACACCAATCCATACAATATCAAGTAAATGCCAAAAAATGGAAAGGCATGCTAAACGTGTTTTATTGTTCTGATCCAAACCATTACGACGAAGATGAAAAAACATCACAACCATCCAAAGAAGACCAACACTTACATGAAGTCCATGGGTGCCAACCAAAGCAAAAAATGCTGACCAATAAGCAGAGAGAATTTCCCGTCCAAAAAGCTGTAAACCTGTTGCAGGATCAATACCCGCATAAGCATTTGGATCGTAATAAAAAACCTCACTCAAAAGTTCATGAAATTCGTAAAGTTCCATACCAATGAAGCAACACCCCAATACAAAGGTAACAGCCATCCATAAACGCACACCACTGATGTTATTTTTATGTGCTTGTACCATTGCAAAGCCATAAGTGACGGATGAAAACAACAAGAAAGCAGTCTCAACCAAAACAAACTTTAAATCTATAAACTCATTACCCGCTTTACCACCGCCATAAGAAGCAGAAAATACAGCAAAACTTGAAAACAATGTCGAAAACAGGATTAAGTCTGAAAGAATATAGACCCAAAAACCAAACGTCATTACCGAGCTACTATCGTGGTGAAGTTCATCTATAGTACTCGCGTTATTCATTGTTACAGCACTCATACTGTCACTCCTTGTTCTTTAAGAACAGCCGTAAAGGCATCTTCAGTTTTTTGCACTTCTTCAGCTGGAATATAGTAACCATGATGATCACCTGTTAATGAATGACACACAAGCGTTGCAATAAAACCAACCAATCCAACCGCAACAAGCCACCAAATATGCCAAACAAGTGCAAAACCAACAACTAATGAGAAGAATCCTGCAATAATTCCAGCAGATGTATTTGATGGCATATGAATTTTTGTAAATCCACTTGTCGGCCGTTGATAACCACTTTTCTTCATATTCCAATAAGCGTCATCAGACTGTATCTTTGGAAGGAGGGCAAAATTATAGGAAGGAGGCGGTGAAGAGGTAAACCATTCAAGTGTACGTGCATCACCCCAAGAATCATTTAATGTTACCGGTAAGTGACCTTTATGCTTAATACCGTACCAAATCGCCAAAACAACCTGTAACACAAAACAAAGAATACCAAGTAAGATAATACAAGCACCTAATGCAGCAATAATAAACATCGGCTGCCAACTAGGTTCCATGTAATGCTGAAGACGACGCGTCGCCCCCATTAAACCAAGCGCATAAACGGGGAAAAAGGCAAGGTAAAAACCAATAAACCAACACCAAAAAGATGCAATACCTAGTATGCGATTTGGTTTATAACCAAAAACTTTTGGAAACCAAAATGCAATCCCCGCTAAGTACGCAAAAACCACACCTCCAATAATTGTATGATGGAAATGTGCTATCAAAAAGAGCGAATTATGAAACTGCCAATCAGCAGGGACAATAGATAATAAAACACCGGTTAATCCACCACCAACAAATGTAAAGATCATGCCCATGCACCAAAGCATTGGAGGCTCAAAGCGAATTCGACCTTTATACATCGTAAGCAGCCAATTAAAGACTTTTACACCTGTTGGAACTGCGATGATCATTGTCGCAATACCAAAGAAAGTATTTACAGCTTCACCGCCACCCATTGTGAAAAAATGATGTCCCCAAACAAGAAGCGAAAGAATCAAAATAACCAACATGGCCCATACCATCGAAGTATAACCAAAGAGGCGCTTTGAAGAAAAAGTTGACACAACTTCAGAAACAATTCCAAAAGCAGGAACAACCAAAACATAAACCTCAGGATGACCAAAAACCCAAACATAGTTAATCCATACCATCGGATTTCCGCCACCAACATTAGAAAAGAAATTCATGCCCAAATAACGATCGCATGCCAAGAGTGCAAATGCTACAGCCAAGACAGGGTAAATAACTAAAATAAGAACATTGCTGACAAAAGCACTCCAACAGAAAATAGGCATTCTCATCATTGTCATTCCAGGAGCACGCATTTTAATCATCGTTGCAATAAAATTTACTGATCCCATTGTTGTTGCAATACCAGAAAGCTGAAGTGACCATAAATAATAATCTACCCCTGTATCTGGACTCGTTTGCAATTCTGTAAAAGGTGGGTACATCAGCCAACCACCACGACCAAAATTACCAACACCTAGGGATATGTTAATTAATATTGCCCCCGCAGCCGTAATCCAAAAACCTAGATTATTTGCAAAGGGAAAAGCAACATCACGCGCACCAATTTGAAGCGGTATAAGATAATTAAAAAGACCAAATAAAATAGGCGTGGCCATGAAAAAAATCATGATCGTACCATGCGCCGAAAAAATTTGATCAAAATGCTCAGGGGGCAAATAACCAGCTGTTTCACTCCCAAGAGCTAAAGCTTGATGCGTTCGCATCATAAGTGCGTCCGCAAAACCGCGAACAAGCATAATAATTCCAAGAACGATGTACATAATACCTATGCGTTTATGGTCAACCGTCGTAATCCAATTTCGCCATAGAACTCCCCACCACCCAAGTGCTGTTAAAGCAATAACAGCAATTAAACCAACCAAAACAATCGCAATACATGTATACAAAACGATCGGTTCATGTGCAAGCGCATGAAAAGCACCTGCCGTAGGATCTGTAAGTCTTCCAAACATTTCTCAACCCATTTCAAATGAAATTCAAGTTTAAAAGAAACCTTTGTTAAAAGGGCTCTTTACTTTATTGACTCTGTTAAATAACATCAGGATCAAATACTGAACATAGTGCACCCCACAGCGTCTGAGCAGCAGCACGTTTCATTAAATCTTCATTACATACCGTCTTTTCATCGACACATCGATTAACAACACGATAGTAAAGCCGCTTCTCAACAGGTGCAAAATAACGAACTTCAGCATCTTTTTCCTTCGCAGCAATATCACCCATACGAGGCGCAATAGAAAGTTGACGATAAGATGCACGATCAAGTACTCGACCATTAGCCCGAGCTTTTACAATCCAATCCTCAAAATCCTGCAAAGACACAGAATGCCACTTAAACCGCATACTCGAAAAACCATCACCACTGTAATTTGCTGAAGCTCCTTTGAATACTCCTTGCTCTTCAGCGACCAAATGCAACTTAGCATTCATCTGCGGCATAGCGTAAAGAACTGTACCCAATTTGGGAACCCAAAAAGCATTGACAGAATTCTCTGACGTTAATTGCAATAAAACTTGACGTCCTTCAGGCGCATAAATCTCATTAATCGATGCAACACCATATTCAGGATAAATAAAAAGCCATTTCCAATCAAGAGCAACAGCATCAATCTGTAATGGCTTTCCTTCACCCACAACTTCCACTGGAAGAGGATTTGTAGGTTCAAGCTTATAGGTATAATAAGCTGTTAATGAACCTAAAACCATTACAATTACAACTGGAATACCCCACATCAATGCTTCAATTTTATTTGAATGCGCCCAATCAGGAGAATAGTCCGCTTTCATATTCGATGCACGATATTTTATAGCTAAAAATACCACACTCACCATAACTGGGATGACAATACAAAGCATCACCACCACACAAACAACGATCAAAATGAGCTGTTGACGTGCAACATAACCTGATGGCTGTATAACATCAATTTTACAACCAGACAAAAGCAGTGCTCCCCCTAAAATCACAAGCATTTCTAATTGTCTAACAAAGCTTTTCACCTTTATTTACCCCCGTCATACGCACTAAAAATTGTCATAAATATATACCTCACATTGTACAGATTTGAAAATAATTATCAAGAGAATTCAATGCCTATATTACTCTTATTAAACGCCTACTCTTTATCTATCACAATTTAATTGTTTTGCTTAATTGTTTTGCAATATACTCAAGTGCAAACCAATATCCATCACCTCCACACCCAGTTATGACAGCGTCTACACCTGCAGATGTATAAGAATGGTGACGAAAAGCTTCACGCTGATAAATATGAGATAAATGAACTTCTACTTTCGGCCCTGAAAACATTTTTAGGGCATCAAGAAGTGCAACAGATGTATGACTGTAAGCCGCTGGATTAATGATCAATCCAGAACTTGCCTCTATTGCTTCTTGTATCCATGCTACTAATTGCCCTTCACAGTTACTTTGATAAAAATTTATTATAATATCATTTTTTTTTGCCCATTCTCTGCATCTTTTTTCAATATCTTCTAGAGTTTCAATTCCATAAATTTCTGGCTCACGTTGACCTAGAAAATTTAAATTAGGACCATTTAAAATTGTTATTATCTCTGACATAGCAAGCCTTTTCTTTCAGACCTATCACTTATTAAAAAAATATTTAGCATGTTTTTATGGCAATAAAGCTCCATCCTTAATCTCAAAGAATTCTGCGCGTCCTTTTAAGTCATCGAATAAAAGACGATCTGTTCCTGTCATAAATGTTTGTACAGCTAAATCATCAAGAATATCAAATAGAGCAGCACGTCGATGCGAATCAAGATGGGCAGCCATTTCATCAAGAAGAAGAATGGGAGATCTTTCCGATATCATACCTGTTAGACGTGCATGACACAAAACTAAACCTGTCAGCAGCGCTTTTTGTTCACCTGTTGAACAAGATGTTGCTGCTCTATTTTTATCAGCATAAAAAACCTGCAAATCTGCACGATGTGGTCCTTCTAACGTCCGACCAGCAGCACGATCCATTGCGCGATTATGCCGTAATCGATCACAAAATTGTTCTTCAACTTCAGTTGCTGATATTTCACTAAGAGCTGTTTCCAAAAAACCATCAATTTGCAAAAAAGCTCGTGGAAAAGGTATCTGTGATGGCATTTGTGTAAACATGTCATTTAAAAGACGAATAACATCAACACGCGCCGCAGAAATAGCTGTCGCCAGTTCTGCCATCTGCTTTTCTAAAGCATCAAACCAAGCACAATCTTCATTTCCATCTAAAAACAAACGATTACGTGCGCGCATAGCTCTATCATAATCGGCTATGCGGCGCCTATGCAAGGGATCAATCGCCAAAACCATACGATCCAAAAAACTACGGCGCTCAAGTGAAGGACCTGTAAAAAGACCATCCATAGACGGTGTTAGGACACTAATATGACAATAATCTGTTAGGCAATCACTCGACTCATTCACACCATTAATATGGACCTTTCGACTGTTATCACTAACCTCGAAAGCTGTACCAATCTTTACTTCACCATAAAGAGCGCATTCAAGACGCGCAAATACAACAAATCCTCCACCACCATCTACAAAGCTAACGTCAGAATAAACAGCGCGCCGCAAACCACGGCCAGGAGAAAGAAAAGATAACGCCTCTAAAAGATTCGTCTTACCAGCACCATTATGGCCAGTAAAAACCACATGCTGACCAGAAAAATGAATATTGAAAAAAGAATAATTGCGATAACGTAAAAGCTTCAGCTGCCTCACTGCCACTTTGTGCACATGACTGGCCATACATTGCAAAACAACCGCCCCTAAACGCGAATAGGCATCAGTACATAGAGCACATCCACATCATCATTATCACGAATCAGAGCGGGTGCTCCAGCCTCAGCCAACATAAAAACCATCTCATCGCTTGAAAGCTGCCCAGCAATATCCAAAAGATAACGTGAATTAAACCCTATCTCAAGCGGTTCAGATGCATAAGTTACTGATAATTGATCTTCTGCACTGCCCGAATCTGGGCTATTAACAACAAGCCTTAACTGTCCATGCTCAATCGTTAATTTAACTGCACGCCCCCGATCACTTGAAATCGTTGAAACACGATCAACGGCAGAAGAAAAGTCCTGCCTATTAACAATTAATTCTTTATCATTTCCAAGAGGGATAACACGTTGATAATCTGGAAATGTTCCATCAATTAATTTTGATGTAAAAATCACAGAGCCTATAGAAAAACGAATTTTTGTCTCTGAAAGCTCTATACACACATCACTATCATTTTCTTCTGAAAGAAGTTTTTGCAATTCTCCTACAGCTTTACGGGGAACAATAACACCAGGCATTCCCTCAACACCCGAAGGAGCTTCCATCTCAACTTGTGCCAAACGATGACCATCAGTTGCAACCAAACGCAATTTCAAAACATCATCATTAATAATATGGAAATAAATACCATTAAGATAATAACGGGTTTCTTCAGTAGAAATAGCAAATTGTGTACAATCAAGTAAATGTTTTAAGCCTGATGCCGATAAAGAAAAACGATAACCAAACTGCCCAGGAAGCGACTCTGGAAAGTCTGACTTCGGAAGACATTGAAGCTGAAAATGTGCACAACCCGAAACCACGGACATTGTACCTGCTTGATTCTCATCGACGGATAATACAACTTCATTGCTATCAGGAAGTTTTCGAATGATATCATAAAGCAAATGTGCTGGAACAGTTGTTGCTCCAGCTTGTTTAACATTAACTGCAAAAGATTCCATAACCTCTAAATCAAGGTCTGTTGCTTTTAACTGTACACGGCCATTTTCTGCATCAATCAACACATTCGATAAAATAGGAACAGTATTACGGCGCTCTACCACACGGTGAACCCGACCAAGAGACTTGAGAAATTGACTGCGATCAACTGTAATACGCATAAAAGCCCCGTATGATTTACTAAAAACTATAAGAATTCTTTAGACTTAAAGAATAGACCCTCTTTAAGAATCGCCTGCTAGAGTTTATTAAACCTCTCTTAAAATGGCAAGTCACTCCTGCATAAGAAAAAATAAATCTTTTCATTAAATTCTTTAAAGTCTCTCCAAGGAAAGAAACGATAAACACTATACAGCCTGTTCTCCAATCAACCGCTTAAGCAATTCAAGTTCCTTAGCCAAGGTCTGATCACCACAAACCAAATCTTCAATTTTACGCACAGCGTGTAAAACTGTTGTATGATCACGCCCACCAAAACGGCGCCCAATTTCTGGCAACGAGCGAGGAGTTAATACTTTTGCTAAATACATTGCAACTTGCCGTGGCTTCACAACCGTACGTGTTCGACGATTAGATAACAAGTCCTGTTTAGAAACATTATAATGGCGTGCTACCGTACGCTGAATTTCTTCAATCCGAATACGCTTAGGTTCACCAGGACGTGTCAAGTGACCTAATAACTCATCAATCCGCTCTAAAGATAAATCAGACTCAAAAGATTGACGAAACAAGAGCTGATTAAATGCACCTTCAATATCACGCCCCGACCCTAAAACCGTTTTCGCAATATATTCCAAGATATCATCAGAAATTGATACCATGCCATCATCTTGTTGTGCCACCTTCAACCGCTGGCGCAACATTTGCAAACGCATTTCATAATCTGGTGCTTCAATCTCAAGGGCCACCCCTCCCTGAAGACGAGAGCGAACGCGAAGATCAAGTGATTCTAATTCTGCTGGTGGACGATCTGCAGCGACAACAACCTGTTTTGCACTATCAAGCAACATATTAAGCAAATGGCAAAACTCGTGTTGTATCGACTTACCCTGCAAAAACTGCATATCATCAATAATCAAAAGGTCGATATCACGAAGCTGTTCTTTAAAAGAAAGAGCATCATTATCACGAATAGCTGTTGCAAAACGCCACATAAAATATTCAGCAGTTAAATAAATAACGCGCGCAGACGTTAAACGCTTCAATGCAGAAGCAGCAATCGCTTGAAGCAAATGTGTTTTTCCTAAGCCAACAGATGCGTGAATAAAAAGAGGATTAAAACGTAAAGCACTTTTATGCCCCTCCGCAATAGAACGCGCAGCGGCTAAAGCAACACGATTAGAAGCCCCCTCAACAAAACTTTCAAAAGTATAACGAGAATCAAGTGGAGATCCAAAAACTCCCGTTTGAGAACTCTTAACTGAATGCTCTGCGCAACTTTCAACAAAAGATGAAGTCGCCTGCTCCTCTAGTACAACAGAAGGAACACTTCTTTTACAAACGACATCTCTTGAAACGCGTTCCATACCGCGAACAATAACTTCAACACGAAGAATTGCTGAATTCTCTTGTTTCCATAAATGAGTCAAAAGAGAACCATAGTGATTATTAATCCATGAACGTAAAAAAGCAGTAGGAACAGAAAGCTTTACAAGAGTATGACTATATTCAGCAAGCTTCACGCGCCCAAACCAACTGGTATAAGCCTCAACACCAACCTGTACCTTTAATTGCGCCATAACACGTATAAAAGCCGCTGCACTTTCCTCCTCTGAAACAATAGAATGCCCTATAGGAGCACTTCTACAAACATTCTCATCACTCTCCGTCATCCTATTCTTTATTATGTTCTCTGCCGACAGGATATTTACCGAAACCCTTTTAAAGGAACTAGCTTTAGAGTTCAATTTATCCACCATCTTCCATCCTGATAAAAATAAAATTTTGTCCTGCCAAACAGCTAAAATAAATCTAGCGAAGGCAAAACGCCCTACCCCAAATAAGATTACTCACCCTCCCCTAGGATAGCCTCATCACAACCCCACTAACAAAGATGACCAATAAGATTTACTTGCACTCATGATATGACCCACCCTTCTAAAATGGTAAACATATCCATTAAGAAAACTAAAAAACCGTCAGAAAACCTCTCCAACACAAAAGTTTAGAAAAGCCTAAATCAAAACATCTTGTATTCAACAAAGTACAGAATAATACGCTGATGTGACCCCTTCATGCTTTTTAGTCTTCATAAGAACCATACAAAACAGCAGAGGTAAAATGCAAGAGGTCAAAATAAAATCAAAAAACCCAAAAAAAATGCTTATATTAATGAGGACTGAAAAAAATATTGATTCAATTCATTTTTTTTCTCTAAATTTACCAATAATTAAAGAATCTCTTCAGATTTAAAAAAAAAAATAAAATGCTTGACAAAAAAGACTCTGTAAAAATCCACAAAGCTTGTGGATAACCATACCCCCCTCTATAAACTTTCTCTCCTTTTTCAAGTGGAGAATCATTATCGATTCTTATTTTCAATAGAAACTTTTTGAAAATAAACAAAAAGCCAGCATCCTCATGGATACTGGCTTTTTTCTCAATTAAAGGAGAAAAAGTTTAAACGCTGAGAGCCTTCAACCGTTTAGCTAAACGCGATACTTTCCTCGCAGCAGCATTTTTATGAAAAACCCCTTTAGAAACTGCACGCATAATTTCAGGCTCAAAATTCTTAAATGCAATCTCCGCAGATGCCTTATCGCCACCCGCCAAAGCATCATCAAACTTACGTATAAAAGTACGAACGCGTGAACGGCGGGCCTTATTAACCTGTGTGCGCGCCGCAACCTTGCGCACCGCTTTTCGAGCAGAAGGTGTATTCGCCATAAATATAATCTCTCTTTCAACACCTTGGTAAAATGAGTCTCAATAACAACTCTACCAATATAAATAAATCCAACCCAAGCAAAACTATAAAGCTGCCTATAACTCGTGTGGTTTATAACGCAATCCCAAAGCTAACGTCAATTAGATTTTCAAAGATAGTCATAAAAAAACGAAGCCAAACTCTTTGATCCGCAACTTTATAGCCTAATAATAGATATTCCTTAACAAACAAAAGAATTTAAACGGCTAACTTACGCAAGACATATTGCAAAATTCCACCATGATGCAAATAATCTAGCTCATCTTCAGTATCAACACGGCATAATAATGGAACGGTTTTTACCGTACCATCAGAAAAAGTAATTTTCGCTACAGTCTTTTGACGAGGTTTCAAGTTATGAATCCCTTCAATTGTCACCTTTTCATCTCCCTTTAAGCCTAAAGATTTCCAACTTAGCCCCTCCTCAAAGACAAAAGGGACAATGCCCATACCAACAAGATTAGAACGATGTATCCTTTCAAAAGATTGCACAATCACCGCTTTGACACCAAGAAGATTGGTCCCCTTGGCAGCCCAATCGCGTGATGATCCATTACCATATTCAACACCTGCAAAAACAACGAGCGGAATACCTTCTTGTTTATACGCCATTGCTGCATCGTAAATGGTTTGTTCTACCGCTGACGGATAATGAACCGTATAACCTCCTTCTCGACCATTTTCCCCTAACATAAAATTACGAATGCGAATATTGGCAAAGGTCCCACGCACCATAACTTCATGATTCCCACGACGCGTTCCATACTGGTTAAAATCAGCTACTTTAACACCATGATCCATTAAATATTTTCCGGCAGGAGAAGCTGCTTTAATAGAACCAGCAGGAGAAATATGATCCGTCGTGATTTTATCACCAAATAAACCTAAAATCCGTGCATCTCTAATATCTGGTAAGATATCAGGTGTTTTCTGCATATCATCGAAATAAGGTGGATTGCGTACATAGGTGGATCGCTCATCCCAAGAATAGGTAGAACCCGTAGGAATCTGAACTTTTTGCCAATTTTCATCTCCCTTAAAAACATCTGCATACTTTTCGGCAAAAACCTTACGCGTGACATTTTTTTCGATAAACTCCTGTATTTCTTGAGAAGTTGGCCAAATATCTCTCAAATAAATGGGTTGGCCATTTGAATCTTCACCAAGAGGCTCCTTGGTTAAATCCTTACACACCGTCCCGATGAGCGCATGTGCAACAACTAACGGTGGTGAAGCTAAATAATTCGCTTGCACATCAGGGGAAACACGCCCTTCAAAATTACGATTTCCTGAAAGAACCGCAGATGCAATTATACCATTGTCATTAATCGTTTTGGAAATAGCTGGATGCAAAGGACCAGAATTCCCAATACATGTTGTGCACCCAAATCCTACTAAGTTAAATCCCAGTGCATCTAAATCTTTTTGCAGACCCGAATTTTGAAGGTAAGCTTCAACGACTTGTGAACCAGGTGCAAGAGAAGTTTTTACCCATGGTTTACTCTTGAGCCCCTTTGCCACAGCATTTCGTGCCAAAAGACCCGCTGCAATAAGAACACTTGGATTCGATGTATTCGTACACGACGTAATCGCAGCGATCACCACATCACCGTGACCAAGCGTATATTCTTCACCCTCGACCTGATAACGCTTATCTTTATCTTGTCCAGAAGTCTTCTTATAGTCTTCGACCAATGCCTTCTCAAAACCCTGCCCAACGTTTTCCAATGCAATACGTCCTTCAGGACGTTTAGGACCAGCCATAGAAGAGACAACAGTTCCCATATCTAATTCAATTGTATCACTAAAAATGGGATGAGCTACCATTTCATCATGCCACATCCCTTGTGCTTTGGTGTAAGCCTCCACTAAGGCAATCCGATGTTCATCACGCCCTGTCATATTGAGATAACGCACTGTCTCCTTATCAATTGGGAAAAAACCACACGTTGCTCCATATTCAGGTGCCATATTTCCAATCGTTGCCCGATCAGCAAGTGTCATATGCTCCAAACCAGGACCAAAAAACTCAACAAATTTACCGACAACACCCTTCCGACGTAGCATTTGAGTCACCGTCAATACGAGATCGGTGGCTGTTACACCTTCCTTAAGTTTACCTGTTAGACGAAAACCAATCACTTCAGGTAACAACATAGAAACAGGTTGGCCTAACATTGCTGCTTCTGCTTCAATACCACCAACACCCCAACCTAAAACCCCTAAACCATTTACCATAGTCGTATGCGAATCAGTTCCCACACAGGTGTCAGGATAAATCGTCTCACACCCCTCTTCATTCTTCATCCATACACATTGTGCTAAATATTCTAGGTTAACCTGATGACAAATCCCTGTTCCTGGAGGAACAACACGAAAATTTTGAAAGGCTTGCTGCCCCCATTTAAGGAAACGATAGCGTTCACCATTGCGTTCATATTCATGCTCGACGTTTTCCTTAAAAGCCATGGAAGTGCCAAAAGCATCAACAATAACTGAGTGATCAATGATGAGATCAACGGGAATGAGAGGATTGATTTTTTCAGCGTTACCACCAAGTTTAACCATAGCATCACGCATTGCAGAAAGATCAACAACTGCTGGAACACCTGTAAAATCCTGCATAAGAACACGCGCAGGACGGTAAGCAATTTCTGCCCCGGCACTCCCTTTGTCGTTTAACCACTTAGCAACATTGAGGATATCCTCTTTTTTAACTGTGCGACCATCTTCAAATCGCAATAAATTTTCGAGAATAACTTTCATCGAAAACGGTAAACGAGAAACACCTTCAAGTCCGTTCTTCTCCGCTTCGATCAAACTATAATAAATATATTCTTTGCCACCAACATTTAATACTCTGCGACAATTAAAGCTATCAATTTGAGTCATGACTGTCCACCCTCAATACTATAACCACCCAATTTCCAGGAATGAACAACACAAACTACGAGTCAAGGTCGCAGCTTGAGCGCAGACGCAATTACCTCCGCTATCCATTTCCCCTCCACCCTCTCATAGGCAAATGCGGAAATCAGCGCCAGAAACCATTTTACACCAGATATTGATGTAAGGTATCCTTTATAGAACTATTTCTAGAACTATTCTAGGTACAATTGCATAAAAAATGTGTTTTTTATTCTATAATACAATAAAGAATATGAAAATAAAAACAAAATAGGCAATCACATGGTGTTATCAGGCAAAGATTTAGCCGCTTACAGAAACGAAGAAATTCTGTTTAAAGGTCTTTCTTTTTGTTTATTTTCACAGCAACTTATGACAATCACCGGTCCTAATGGTATCGGAAAGTCTACATTACTCCGAATCATTGTCGGTCTTCTTGAAGCTGCTGAAGGTCATATAATACTTAAAGACCATGATCAAATATACCCTGTTGCAACTGCCTGTCATTATCTTGGTCCTCAAAATGCTATGAAACCTCTTTTATCTGTCATTGATAATTTGCAATTTTGGGCAGATTTTTACGGTCAACATTTACGTTTTGCGCATGAAGCTCTTGCCGATATTGGTCTTTCTAACCTTGAACATTTACCCTTTAACGCTCTGTCAACTGGACAACAAAGACGCGTAGCTATTGCTCGCCTTTTGCTCTCCTATCGTCCTCTTTGGATTTTAGATGAACCAATATCTGGGCTTGATAACCATGCTCAAAAACTCCTTGCTCGTATTTTCCAGCGTCATCTCAATCAAGGTGGTATGATTATCGCTGCAACTCATAATTCCATAGGCATTCCAGAAAACCATAAAATCGCTCTGGAAAAATTTTTACCTCTCTAGGAGAGAATAAAATGAAAGCACTGTTCTGGCGTGATCTTAAACTATTATTAGCGCTACAAGCCTCTTCACTAACAGGATTATTGTTTTTTATCGCTGTTGTTGTCATAACCCCCTTTGCCATTGGGCCAGACCCCAAAATCCTTGCACAAATAGGACCAGGTATATTGTGGTTTGGAGCCCTTCTTGCAGGGCTTCTCAATCTGAACAAACTTTTCCAAATCGATCGCGATGATGGTAATCTCGACCAATTTATCCTTTCAGGACAAAGACAAAGTTTTACTCTAATTGTCTTTACCAAATGTTTTGCCCATTGGGTAGGAACAATGCTTCCTCTTATTTTTGCCACACCTATTTTAGCCCTCATGCTCCATTTAGATGTAACAATAACTTTTACAACAATACTCACCCTTTTATGCGGAACACCAGCTATTATTTTTATTGGTGCTATAGGCGCTGCACTCGCAACCTCATTGTTGCACAGTACTTTGCTTATTTTTATCATTATCTTGCCGTGGATCATTCCAATTATGATTTTTGGTGTTTCGGCTGCTACAGCCCCAATAAACCCAAATACCTCTTTTCTTACTTCCCTAGCTCTTCTCAGTGCTTTTTCACTTCTTTTGAGTCTCTTTAGCTCTTTTGTTGCTGCAATAACGCTTAAACTTTTATCAGAATAATAAAAGATGATTGCCGCATAGCAAAACTCTGCCTATTATGAATTTTATGAATGAACTATCTCGTACATATAAAATCAGGTCACTCCCTGCAAGTTTCACCCTTTTCATGAAAATAAGCAGTATCGTCTTACCTTGGTTGGCCGGCATAACATTGTGTTTCCTTATCTTAGGGCTTATGCTGGTGATGCATTCTCCTGATGACTATCAACAAGGCATTACTGTTAAGATTATGTACCTTCATGTTCCCTTTGCGTGGTTGTCTACATTCTGTTATGTAACGATGAGTGCAGCGGCATTAGGAAATCTGATTTGGAAATATCATCTTGCTGATGTAGTACTTAAATGTGGAGCGCCTATAGGGGCAATTTTTACCGCCTTGGCTCTCATGACAGGAGCGCTTTGGGGGCGACCTACATGGGGAACATGGTGGGTCTGGGATGCACGGTTAACATCAGTTTTAATTCTGCTTTTTATCTATCTCTCCATTATCCTGCTTGGGCGTGCTTTTGACAACCAAGTAAAAGCCGCTCGTGCGACTGCAATTCTTACACTTGTTGGATTTGTTAATATCCCTGTTATTAAATTTTCCGTTAATTGGTGGAATACATTGCATCAACCAGCATCATTGTTACGTGCTGGAGGATCAACAATCGACAATGCTATGTTATGGCCCCTTATAACAATGCTCTTTTGTTTTATCTTTATGTTTATTGTGCTTTATTTGATGGCTATGCGAAATGAAATCAATAGTCATTATATCCGAATACTTCAGATTAAAAAATCCCGTCGTGCACAACAACAGGACGCTTCATCATGCTCGACCTAAATGGCATCCACAGCGGACTTTTAGGAAATCTATCTCAGAAAATTGATTTTTTCCTTAGCACCCTTAAACACGAGCAAATTGTTGTTTTAAGCTATGTGCTTTCTGCAATATCCCTCTTATGTCTTATTGGATATATTCTTTGCAAAGCTCTATACCAAAAAAAAATTCTCCAACAACTAAACAAAAAAGAGCTGTCACAAAAAGAAAAGTATAATGAAAAACATCCCTCCAAACTTAAAAAAAATATATCTTTGCCTGTTCTACTTGTTTTTTTTGGACCATTTGTTCTTTTTCTTCTTCTCATGGTGTTTTTTTTCAACTTTATGGATAAAAAACACCTTCAAGATTCTTCTCTTCTCGCAAACGCATTGGCTGAAAAACCTGCTCCCAATATTCATCTTCCTCTTCTTGATAAAGAAAGTTATCTCAATTCAAAACAGTTTAAAGGACGTGTCACATTGGTCAATTTTTGGGGCTCTTGGTGTCTGCCCTGTCGCGAAGAACATCCTATTCTTATGCAAATTGCACAAGATAAACGTTTTGATCTGATTGGTATTAATTATAAAGATAATAAAACAAACGCTCTGCGTTTTTTAAACAGTTTTGGTAATCCTTTTAAATTTATTGGCTTTGATGTTTCAGGATATACAGCCATTGATTGGGGAATATATGGCCCCCCAGAAACCTTTCTCTTGAATAAAGAGAGCATCATTATTGCCAAACATGTTGGTCCCTTAACGTGGCAAATTTATCAAAAAAAAATTCTACCAAAAATTGAACAAGCGATTATGACAAAAGAAAAATAAAATAATGCAGGTTTGTAAAAACATAACGTTTTATCATGCTATGTATGCTATTTTATTTATACGGACCATCATTCTTCTTAGAAAAATTTTACAAGAGCATTACCATTGTTGATTCAAAAACATGTGTAAAGAAATATCTGTTTGGGAGCTTTATTTTTGATTACTTGGACAAAAACAATATTGCTATAGAACCATCGTTAGATTAGTGACAGCAACCAACTATTATTTTCAAAGTCATATAGTATTTTGTCTTCGCTTTTTATCTAAAATGCACATTGTTATGAGGGGACTTCACCACTATTCTCATCTTTTTTATAAAATAACAAACCCGTTCCTTCGCAGCGTCATTGTTATATTTATTCCCATTACACTATCTGTTCGTAATAGACTCTATAAAGTCCATATTGAGTCTATACATTCTTATTCTATCGATAATTTCTCTTATGATTATAACTAATGAGCTTTTTTGACTCTTAATAAGATAAATTCGAGTAAGAAAATATGACTACAATCAAAAAGTCTCATTTAACAGAGAAGATAAGTTATGAATACATAATCAATCTATCAATGAACATTATAAAAGAATTCATTGTAAGAAATAAACTTTTGAGATGTAAAAAGTATAAAAGAAGCTTTTTCGAGAGGAGAAAATATATTTTACAGAGAACTCTTTTTTAAGCACTCTATAACGTAATTACTGATCTCAACAGAAAAATCACTCGTATACATTAAAAAACTCTAAGACAAAAAATATTCTAGAAGTTCATATGAGCTTATGCGCAAACTTTTATGACGCAAATAAAATAGGCTTTTGTTGCAATCATCATTTTTTATGAAAAATATTTGATTATGTTTTTTCTTCTAAAAATTCTTGCGGTGTAAAACAATATGTTTTTGAGCAAAATTCACATGTGACTGAAATATATTTATTTTTAACCATTTTATTGCGTTCATCAATAGAAAAGCCTTCTAGGATTCCTTTAATTTTTTCGTGTGAACAAGAACATTGATCGACAAGAGAAAAAGGATTAAAAACTCTAACACCTTGTTCATGAAAAAGACGGAACAAGAGCTGTTTACTACCGACTTGGGGATCTGTTAATTCTGAACTTTCAATCGTTTCCATGAGTATTTTAGATTCCTGCCATTGGTTATCCAATTGGGTATGAGTTTTCGTTTCTTCTCGCTTTTGATGAGGGGCATCTATTTTATGATGAGACGATTCTTGGGGTAAAAGTTGGATCAAAATACCTCCAGCTCGCCAGCTTTTCTGCGGTTTTCCTTGTTGGTCACGATTAATTAATATAGCAACAGCCAGACGGATATCGGTAGGAATTTGTTCTGATTGATCAAAATAAATACGAGAAGCTTCTTGTAAATTTGATCCATCTAATGCAACTATCCCTTGATAGGGTTGCATATGGGGACCTTGATCAATTGTGAAGGCTAAAGTGCCTTTTCCTAAAAGTGTTTCTGAAGAGGTTTGACCATTGTCTATGGCTTGTTTCAGCTGTTCTTTATCAAAACGAGCGTATCCACGTAAACTGGAAGGAGGCGAAAAATCGCACACCAACATATTAACCGGTCCATCGGAATGGGTTTGTAGAATAAATTTTCCCGTAAGTTTTAGAGAAGTTCCAAGCAGAACCGTTAAAAGTAAAGCTTCTGCCAGAAGATAAGAAACCGGTTCAGGGTATTGATGTCTGTTAAGAATAGAATTTAAAGTTTCCCCAAGTTGTACGGCACGTCCACGGATATCAAGTTCTTCAACTTGAAAGGGAATAACACTATCATCTTCATGCAAGAAGTTGTTGTTGAGAGAGGCTTCATCTTTAGCTTGTTCACTCATAGCTTTGCCTTTTTTATATAATTTGTTGTAGGGAGGCTATTGTGGAGAGAAAAACGCATCTTGTAAACACCAAGAAAGAATTGCTTTTTGAGCATGAAGACGATTTTCAGCCTCATCGAAAACAACGGAGTGCGGTCCATCAATCACAGTATCGACAACTTCTTCACCACGATGAGCAGGAAGACAATGCATAAAAAGAGCATCAGATTTTGCTAATTTCATGAGAGATTCATTGACTTGATAAGGCTGAAAAGTAGAACGACTGCGAGCACGAAATTCTTGTCCCATGGAGACCCATGTGTCGGTCATAATACAATCAGCATCTTGAGCTGCTTTTTGGGGATTATGGGTTAGTGTAAGATGTGCTCCTCGTTCACGTGCCCAATGGATAAATTTTTCCTGTGGCTCACTGCCCTTTGGAGTAGCAATACGCAAATGAAAATCAAAAAGAGCTGCGGCTTCAATTAAGGAATGGAGTACATTATTACCATCCCCCATCCACGCAAATATTTTACCAGAAATAGGCCCCCGATGCTCCTCATAGGTTAATATATCTGCTAGAATTTGGCAAGGATGTGTATCATCTGTAAGGGCATTAATGACAGGAATTTGTGCATATTGTGCCAATTCGAGCATACGTTGATGTTTTGTTGTTCGTAATATCACGATATCCACAAAACGAGATAAAACACGAGCCGTATCAGCTATAGTTTCACTGTGACCAAGCTGCATTTCTGAACCCGTGAGCATGATTGTATCTCCGCCAAGCTGGCGCATACTGATATCGAATGAAATACGGGTTCGTGTGGATGGTTTTTCAAAAATCATCGCAAGTGTTTTACCTATAAAAGGTTTTGAACCTTTTCCTGCTTTAAAAGATGCTTTAAGGATCTTCGCATAATCGATCAGTGCGCGTGCTATTGCTGGCGTTAAAATGGATAAGTCCGTGAAATGACGAAGAGCATTTGTCATGTGTGTGATATTTGTCTTTCTTTGTTTACTTGCGAAAGATAAGCTATTGCTTTTTCAATACGATGCAAACTTTCATCTATTTCTTCTTCCCTAATGATAAGAGGAGGCAATAAGCGCACAACATTGTTGTTGGCAGCAACACTTAAGAGATGTTCATTTTCTAAAGCATTAACGACAAGATTTGAAGACACAACACATTGAATACCCAACATTAGCCCCATCCCCGGAACTGCGCGGATAATATCAGGATAGATATTGAGAATATGCAAAAGTCCACTTTTTAGTTTATCCCCCATGCGCTGAACATGGTTGAGAAAACTTGGCTCTAACAAAATATCAAGAACACTATTTCCTACAGCCATTCCAAGAAGATTTCCTCCAAAGGTTGAACCATGTGTCCCAAGTGTCATGCTTTTTGCAACTTTATCCGTTGCAAGGCAAGCGCCTAATGGAAATCCCCCTCCTAATCCTTTTGCGAGGGTAAGAATATCAGGCGTGATATCACTCCATTCATAAGCAAAAAGCTTTCCTGTTCGTCCTATACCCGTTTGGACTTCATCTAAAATCAATAATAGACCATTATCATCGCATATTTTGCGCAAAAATCTTAAATATTCATGAGGGACCGTTCGTATTCCTCCTTCTCCTTGAATAGGTTCAATAAGAATAGCGGCGGTATTTTTATTAATAGCATTACACAAAGCGATTTCATCACAAAAAGGTACTTGAATAAATCCACCAGCTTTAGGTCCAAAGCCTTCAAGATATTTTTCATGCCCAGTCGCAGCAAGTGCTGCAAGTGTACGTCCATGAAATGCCCCTTCAAAAGTAATTATTTCAATGCGTTCTGAATGACCAGCAGCATAGTAATAATGACGTGCCGTTTTGAATGCGCACTCCAATGCTTCAGTACCTGAATTGCAGAAAAAAACCTTATCCGCAAAACTATTTGCACAAAGCCGCGTGGCAAGAGATGCTTGTTCAGGAGATTGAAAAATATTAGAAACATGCCAAAGTTTTTCAGCTTGTATTTTGAGCGTATCAACCAATTTTGGATGTGAATACCCTAATGCATTAACAGCAATGCCAGATGTGAAATCAAGATAATGTTCTCCTTTATCGGAAATAAGCCATACACCATGCCCCTGTTCAAAATGCAAATTTCGTCGTGCGAAGCATTCATAAAGTGGTTGTATAGAGACAGCATCCATCATAATTCCCTTTATATTTTAACCTTTTCAATATATATATACAAAGCAACACTACAAATAAAACAGCATGGTACATTTCGTTACGGTGCTTTCAACATTTCATTACGATTAGTGATTACACCTATAGAATAGATCATTACACCAATTGAAAAAAAGTCAATGAAGGTTCTACAAATAAGCATTTTGGGGAAAAGCCTTAAACAAAAGTGAAAGTTTAACCTATGATTGATTTGCAAGTTGGGGAAAACATTCTAAATAAACTCTTCAAGAGGTAAAGACTCTTGTCATAGAGTGAGTGCATATTGTAATTTACAATATAATAAGCAAGATGATGTGTTTTGATTTGTAAGTCCACAGGCTGGATGATTTTCTTATGCTCGTTTAGAGTGTAAAGTTCTTTCATTCAGCGTAATGAAAACATTATTTAAACATTTGAAGATGCAACGGGGGAGAGCATCTTAGTGACGTAATCGGAATGGAGTGCTGGTATGGGTTGGACATGTGAACGCGTTGAGCTTCTTAAAAAGCTTTGGAGTGAAGGGTTAAGTGCAAGTCAAATTGCTGCTCAATTAGGTGGGGTCAGCAGAAATGCAGTCATCGGCAAAGTACATCGATTAAAGTTACCAGGACGTGGTAAGACAGCTCAAGGAAGCACGCGTGCGCAAAAAACTCCCGTGGGAAGCAGCAGCCCATCATCTCCACGTGTGCGTCGCAACACATCCACGGTATCGCCAATAAACACATCATCTGTAAGTATTGAAGAAACAGCTTTAAAGACAGAGTTTGTAGTGGAAGATGTAAAAGAAGTTGATATGTCCACAAAATCCAATGTAGTGGTGCCTATATCACGTCAACTTAATCTTCTACAATTGAGTGAAAATACATGTAGATGGCCGGTTGGCGATCCATTATCAGCAGATTTTCATTTTTGTGGTGCAGATTCTGATGAAAGTAGCCCCTATTGTGCCTTTCATGCTAAGCTAGCATTTCAACCAATATCTGAAAGACGTCGGATAAGAGTGTAATATCCTCAATTGAATCTCGTATTTTACGTCTTCTGCGCTTCGTTATTAAATTTTAATTATCGAATTATTATGAGAACGAAATTTGATGGAGCTTTTAATGAATGAAAAAATTTCTTCATGAAATTATTCAACGAAACTGTATCTTTTGATGCTACTGCGCAGCTATGTGTTGTAAAGTTATATTCTTGTTTATTTTCACGATTCTCTTTAATTTAGTTGTACTGCTGTTAACACTATCCATAGCAATGTCTTTTGAATAATACAGTTCTCAATTTCTCATGTTTTTATTCTTCGTGTATTTAATAGAGTAATGCTGTGGTTTATAAAAATAATTTATCGCTTTGCAACCTGAATGAGATCCATCTATATCTCTCTCATTTTAAGTCCTCTTATATTGAATCGATCAAAATCTTTCGTTTGGGCGTCACGCGCGAGATGAGAACTGCGGAGAGTAAAAACACTTACAGAAAAGCATGCCTCTGTATAAACGCTTTAAAATACCAAGGACTTAAAGGGTTGTTGCAACATTGGGAGATGGTAAAGTGTATGATGATGCCAGCTTACTCTTTTACTAAGCATAAAGATAGGGGGGGTGCTTCATGGATTTATCATTATACTCTTCACGGATACTGTCGCAAAATAAGCTTGAGAGCGTTGAAAGATGTTTCTTTAAAACAAGCCTGTGGATATATTCAATTCAATGTCGTTCTGTTTTGTGTGAGGGATGTGCCCCGTTAACGAATGCTATAAACAAAAGCGTGAAGCAATACGTAGAATGTAAAATAATATCTTTATAATTCTTTATAAAAAATTATAACGAAGGGAATATTGTATTCAAGGCTCTTACGAAATATACGAAAACAATAAATTATAAGTATAAATAAATATTAAACCTGAAACGACCATAATGACATCACATTCCTTCTCCCGACATAAAACGGCGCAACCAAACATAAAGCGCACCTTCTCCGCCATGCTGACGTGCTGCTTGCTCAAACGCGTGGACATAATATCGAAAAGCTGGTGTTGATAACCAATACGGAACAAATCTATACAAAGCTCCATCACTCCCAACGGATCGTCCTTTTCCTGTAATCACAAGGACATAACGCAATCCTCTCTGCTGAGAGGATTGTAGAAATTTTTTTAAGAAAAAATAAGCTTCTTCCTGCATATAACCATGAAGATCAAGACGCGCCTCAAGAGGATAACGACCTTGGGAAATTTTACGATATGCAACATGATCAAAGAAATGAATCTTTTGTGCTTGTATAACTGCCCTCTTTTCTCTTTTAATAATTGTCGAGGGTTGTTGATTTTCCTGAGACAATGAGGAGATTTGAGTTACAGGTTGATTTTTATCATTAATATTTGCAATAATTTCTGAAGTAGAAGAGAGCATCTTACCGTGAAGCGGTGTTATCGTACGACAAACCATCTCCCATAAAAGGCGATCTTGTGAAGCCAATAAATCTCTTTTTTGTCTCCATTTACTTGAGGACATTTTAATTTCTCATAAATCATTGAATGCTTATGGAAGAAAAACAAAAAGTATTTTAATTTTCATTTTCTGTAGCAAAAAGCTTCCAGTTGGGATCTGACGATAAACTATTGCGAACAAAAGTCCAAATATCTCTGATTTCTACAATAGCATCAGGATCACCGTCTATACGCTCGCCCTGTTCATTATAAGTAACAGAAATCATCTCACTGACAATACGTATCGTTAAAAGTTCATCCTTTTCTTGTATTGCCGCCGCAATAAATTCGATCTTATTAATTCCAACAAAAGTGAATTCTATTCTTTCTTTATTTTTTTCTCGTTGCTCAATAGCCGTACAAAAACTCTCAAAAACATCCTGACAAAGCAAGCTTTTAAGCTGATTGCGATCACCTTTGGCAAAAGCTGTTACAATCATTTCATAAGCAATTTGCGCACCTTTTATAAAAAGTTGAGGAGAAAAATGAGAATCAATTCTATGCAATTCCCGCAAATTTTTATTCAAAAGACTCCCCTCCGGTGAAATTTTATCAATTTCACTAAAGTCGTCTTTTTGTGAATTTTTCTGATGAGGGAACGAAACAATATTATCAGCCGTTTCTGCTTCAACCTGTTTTTTAGAACGACGTGAATAAGGATCAAAGGGTGGCTTTTCAAACCCAATTCGTTTCCCTAATACATTACGGAGTTGCACAAAAATAACAACCATAACAACAAGAGCTATGACAAGTATAACGTCAAATTCCATAGGCGCTGTCAATCTCCAAAGCTTAAGTCTCTAATAAACATTGCAGTCAATACCATTTATCAATAAATATGTAAAATAAGGAATCTTATCATTCAAATATTTTTATAGATTTTGTATTTAAACGGAGTGCTCTTAAGAATTTCTCCCCCTACTCATCCAGAAGGAAATTTTCATGTGATAAAACTTTATTCTATAAATCCTCGTTTTTTTGTTGTTATCTTTCTTTGCATTCTTTTAATCGAGATTGCTGGTTTTATCTTTGTTGGTCAAGAAATTGGTATTTTGGCAACTTTGAGTTTGGTTATTCTCACAACCATAGTTGGGGTTGTTTTATTGCGAATTCAAGGGATTAGCCTTTTAAAAAATATACAAACTGAACTTGTCCAAGGACGCACATTAGAGAATAATATTATTAATGATGCTTTCATCATCTTTAGTGCAATTTTACTTATTCTTCCCGGCTTTGTAAGTGATTTCTTGGGAATATTACTTCTTATTAAACCAATTCGCTCTGTTGCTTGGCATTTCTTTATATCATTAAAAAACAAAATTAATCCCAATACTAAAAGAAAAAATGACTCTGAAAAAATAATTGATCTTAAAGCAGAAGATTACACAATTCATGATACGACAGAATCTCCATGGCGCAAAAATGATGATAACCATTGAAATGCCTAAAAAATCTGCAACAAACTAAAAAAATATTCAAGATAAAGAGCGCATTTCTTGCAACCTTTTGCAAGGCGTGATAACCAATCTGGTCTTTAGATCTAAAATAAATTATACATATTATAATAAGAGAGGTTCGTCGTATGGCCGAAGGTGAAATGAATAACAGTGGTGGAGAGCCGGTTTTTGCTGTATTAACTCAATATTTAAAAGATTTATCATTCGAAAATCCAGGTGCTCCTCGTTCATTGCGTGCACGTGAAAAATCACCACAAATTGATATCAATATTAACGTCAATGCTAACCCAATTGGTGATGACAATTATGATGTCGTTTTGTCTCTCTCCGTCAAAGCCAATGATGAAACTGAAACCTTATTTCATGTAGAATTGATTTACGGTGGTGTTTTTCACCTTAAAAACATTCCACAAGAACATGTTATGCCTCTGGTCTTTATTGAATGTCCCCGTCTTTTATTTCCATTTGCTCGCCAAATTATATCTGATGCTACTCAAAACGGTGGCTTTCCACCTTTGTGGATTGATCCTATTGATTTTGCAGCACTCTTCCAAAAGCGTCTTTCTGAAGAACAAAAAGACAGTCAAATACAGCCCTCTTAAAAAGTTTATTCTTTTGTTATTAAAAAGCCCCTTGATATATTCTTGGTATAGTAGGGGCTTTTTCCTTTAGACGACTTTTGCGGCATGATAAGCCGCAAGCATTGCAATATTGACAACATCTGTATCGCTTCCACTAAATGGTACAATTTGGACAGATTTTTCCAATCCAATTAAAATAGGACCAATGATGGTTGCTTCACCAAGTTCTTGTAACATTTTGCTTGCAATGGAAGACGCGTGATATCCAGGCATAACCAAAATGTTAGCGGGCTCCGTTAATCCCATAAATGGATATTGCTGCATCAATTTGGAATTGAGTGCCACATCAGCACTCATTTCTCCATCAAACTCAAAATCAACTTTGCGTTCATGCAAAATATTAATCGCATCCTGAATTTGCTGCGTCGTCTGCCCTTTCATATAAGCAAATGTAGAAAATGCTAAAAATGCTACCCGTGGTTGATATCCAAATCCTCGCACAAATGAAGCTGCTTGTTCCGCTATATCCGCAAGTTCTTCAGCATTAGGATTTTCATAAACGGCTGTATCCGTAATAAACACAATTCGTCCACGGCAAATAGCCATTGAAATACCAATCAATCGTTCTTTTGGTTTTTCATCAATTGCACGACGTATATCGATTAACGCTGTTTCATAATTGCGTGTCACCCCTGTAACCATTGCATCAGCATCTCCTAGTGCCACCATACACGCAGCAAAATAATTGCGATCATTATTGATACGATGATGACAATCACGCAACAGCCAGCCTTGACGCTGCATCTTTTTATAAAGATAATTCGCATAAGCATCTGTACGGCAAGAAAGCTTAGCATTCATAATAGAAATACCTTCACGCTCCAGATCAATTCCAGCGATAACAGCCGCTTCTCTTACTTGCTCTTCACGACCAACCAAAATCGCTTGTCCTAATTTTTGATGGACATAGGAAACGGCTGCCCGCATAACTTGCTCTTCTTCACCCTCTGCAAAGACAATTTGTTTTGGCGCTTGACGAACATGGTTATAAACCCCACGCATCATCGAGGAAGTAGGATCACGTCTCGCATTCAAATCGCGCTCATAGGCCTCTAAATCATCTATGTTCTTTTGCGCAACACCGCTTTCCATTGCTGCTTTTGCTACCGCTATTGAAACAACCGTAAATAAACGCGGATCAAAAGGAACAGGGATGATATAATTAGGACCAAATTTTAATCGCTTTCCATGATAAGCTTCCGCAACGCTGTCAGGCACTTCTTCATGCGCTAAATTAGCAAGAGCCTTTGCCGCAGCAATCTTCATGTCTTCATTAATAACTCTTGCACGCACATCAAGCGCACCACGAAATATATAAGGAAAACAGAGAACATTATTAATCTGATTTGGATAATCGGAACGTCCTGTTGCGACAATGGCATCATGACGCACTTGCATAACCTCTTCCGGCGTAATTTCTGGATCGGGATTAGCCATAGCAAAAATGATCGGCTGGGGTGCCATGGATCTTACCATTTCAGGAGTAAGAGCACCTTTAGCAGAAACCCCAAAAAATATATCTGCACCTTCCATTGCTTCCATAAGCGTACGTTTATCTGTTTGAATAGCATGCGCAGATTTCCACTGATTCATTCCCTCTTTGCGGCCTTCATAGACCACACCCTTTGTATCACATAATATGATATTTTCGGAACGAAAGCCCATCGCTTTAATCAGTTCAATACAAGCAATTCCTGCAGAACCAGCACCATTACAGACTAACCGCGTATTTTGCATATCGCGCCCTGTTAAAGTCAAAGCGTTGAGAACACCAGCAGCAACAATAATTGCTGTACCATGTTGATCGTCGTGAAAAACAGGTATATTCATTACCTCGCGTAGGCGGCTTTCAATCATAAAGCACTCTGGCGCCTTAATGTCTTCAAGATTAATTCCACCAAAAGAAGGTTCTAAATGGCGCACCAAATTGATAAAACTTTCTGTATCGTTTATATCAATTTCTAAATCAATGGAATCAATATCCGCAAAACGCTTAAACAGCACTGCTTTTCCTTCCATGACCGGCTTAGAAGCAAGTGCACCTAAATTGCCTAACCCTAAAATAGCTGTACCATTTGAAATAACAGCAACAAGATTGCCTTTTGCTGTATAATCATAAGCTAGCGCTGGATTTTGAGCAATTGCCTTAACTGGAACGGCAACACCTGGTGAATAAGCAAGTGCTAAATCATGCTGTGTTGCCATAGACTTTGTTGCAACAATCTCAAGCTTTCCTGGTCGACCACGACTATGAAAATCTAGAGCTTCTCTTTCGCTCGCACTGTAAACAGTTTGAGATATTTTCTGATCTTGCTCGCTCTTTTTCATCTCACTTTATTTTCTCCAAAAACAGTGTAAATTTTGCTTGATAATGCGTATAGTCATTAAATCTGATTCATATATTAGAAATCGCTATTCTTGCCTTAGCAAATCTGATGATGCGTTGCAATTTAGAGATAAATAGATATTGAAGTAAATAAAAAAGAGTAAAAACTTCACTTAAAGGAAACAGGCCTCGTACAAATGGATAAAAAAAACAATCATAAAAATAATTTAATTCCACAGCCTGCCTCCTCATCTGCTTCCTCTCAAGAACGTCTTACACCTATGATGGAGCAGTACATAGAAATCAAAGCCGTCCATCATGATTCCCTTCTCTTTTACCGAATGGGGGATTTTTATGAATTATTTTTTAATGATGCGATTGAAGCTGCTCAGGCTTTAGGAATCACACTCACAGCACGCGGAAAACATTTAGGACAAGATATTCCTATGTGCGGTGTTCCCGTTCATGCTGCTGATGATTATTTACAAAAACTGATTGCTTGTGGTTACCGAGTTGCTGTTTGTGAACAAATAGAAGATCCTGCTGAAGCAAAAAAACGTGGCTCAAAATCTGTTGTTCGGCGTGATGTTGTTCGCCTTGTAACACCTGGAACGATAACAGAAGAAAAACTCCTTGATCCAACACGCGCAAATTATTTGATGACACTTTCCCGTATAAAAACTAGCGATGGAGAGGAATTTGCTCTTTCTTGGATTGATATCTCAACAGGCATATTTCGTGTAACAGAAAGCCGCCAAGAAAAACTTTTAGCAGATATTATGCGTGTTGATCCACAAGAAATCATTGTTGCTGATTCATTTTTTCATGATAAATCTCACAAGTCACTTTTTAGTATTCTTGATCGTATCGTTTCACCTCAACCTGCTTGTCTCTTTGATGCACTCACCGCTGAACGCGATATTTGCAATTATTTTAAACTCTCAACTCTTGAAGGCGTTGCCGATTATTCACGTTCCGAACTCTCTGCAATTGTAGCTGCTATTCGTTATATCGAAAAAACACAAATCACGCATCGCCCTCCCCTCATGCAGCCTGAGCGCCAAAATGAAAGTGCGACTCTTTTTATTGATGCCGCAACCAGATTAAGCCTTGAACTTATTCGTACGACATCAGGTCAACGGGATGGAAGTTTATTAAAAGCTATTGATCGCACTGTAACAGGAGGAGGATCACGCCTTCTTATTGACCGCCTTATTGCTCCCCTCACCACTCCTTCGGCTATTGATACGCGTTTGGATTCTATCGATTTTTTTCTACGTAATCCTTCTCTTGCAGAAGCGATAAAGCTTATTTTAAAGGGGGGACCAGATATGCCCCGCGCCGTTTCACGTTTGGCTCTTGGACGAGGAGGTCCCCGTGATATGGCGACAATCCAGCGCGGCTTTGAAATCATTCGTGAATTGCATCAACTTCTTGATAATGAGCTTCTGCCTCAAGAAATAAGTGATGTACAACAGGTGTTCTCAAACTTACCCACAGCGTTATACTTTCATTTAGAACAGGCATTAGCTGATGATCTCCCACTCCTTAAACGTGATGGTGGTTTTATTCGTTCTAATTATCATAAAGAGCTCGATGAAATGCGTGCTTTACGTGATGAATCTCGCCGTGTCATTGCTGAACTTCAAGCGCAATATGCCCAAGAAACAGATATTAAGACGCTTAAAATAAAGCATAATAATATTCTAGGTTATTTCATTGAAGTAACCAGCACACAAGCATCTTCCCTTACAAATAATCCACAAGCTAAAGCGCGTTTTATTCATCGGCAAACAATGGCAAACGCTATGCGTTTTACGACAACAGAGCTCGCTGACCTTGAAAGCCGTATTGCCCATGCTGCCAATCACGCATTGACACTTGAACTAGAGATTTTTGATATTCTCGTTCAGGAAATTACCGAACAAGTTGATTTTATTCGTAAAGCCTCTGAAGCACTTGCTATTTTAGATGTCTCTGTCGCTTTAGCATATCTTGCTGAAGAACAAGGATATTGCCGCCCTAAAATTGATCTTTCACTTACCTTTCATATTACAGCAGGACGCCATCCTGTCGTCGAGCAAGCACTCCGCAAACAAGCAGCAGAACCTTTTATTGCCAATAATTGTGATCTCTCTGTGCAAGAAAATCAGCAATATGCAGCAATCTGGCTGTTGACAGGGCCTAATATGGGAGGAAAATCAACTTTTTTGCGGCAAAATGCTCTTATTGCTATTATGGCGCAAATGGGGTCCTTCGTTCCAGCAACTTCAGCACATATTGGTGTCGTTGATCGCCTATTTAGTCGCGTTGGGGCTTCCGATGATCTTGCACGGGGGCGCTCAACCTTTATGATGGAAATGGTTGAAACAGCAACGATTCTCAATCATGCTAGCCACCATTCCCTTGTTATTCTTGATGAAATAGGACGTGGAACATCAACCTTTGATGGACTTTCTATTGCTTGGGCTGCTGTTGAATATCTCCATGAAGTTAACCATTGTCGTGCTATTCTTGCTACCCATTTTCATGAAATGACTGCACTTACCGAAAAACTTGACAGACTGCATAACGTAACCATGAAAGTCAAAAATTGGGATGGTGATGTAGTTTTTCTTCATGAGGTCACACCAGGAGCCGCTGACCGTTCCTATGGTGTACAAGTCGCAAAGCTTGCTGGACTTCCCCCAGCCGTTATTACACGAGCAACAGATGTACTCCATCAATTAGAACAAGGCGAAATGGCTGGAAAAGGACATAAACTCATTGATGATTTACCACTCTTTTCTCTTAAAGCAACATCTCCAGTCAATGAAGCAAAAAACAAACATTGTATACTTCACGAAGCTTTAAAAAATATTCATCCCGATGAACTCTCTCCTAAACAAGCTTTAGAAGCAATTTACCACCTCAAACAACTTGAAAAGAGTAACCCTTTATAGAAAACAGATGTTATTTTTTATTAAAAAACCTTCTTAATAGGAGATAACGTAACCATTTTTGATATACCACAGCATAAACAGTTATTTATCGTATTCCCATCGCTTTTCTACATAATATATTTTGTAAGTATAATTGCCTATAGAAGCAAAACCATATGCATTATATTTCATATTCCCTTAGATTAATATTGGCTCTTATACAAAAAATTGGTCAAGATCGACTATTTTTACAAGATAGTCGTTTTTTGTAAAGATTGTCATGAAATCTCCTCCACCTTGCAAATACGCCATATTTAGTGAATTATGCTTTTTCACGATCGATATTATTGTTATCATAGCAACATTTCTAGTTTAAAGCTGTTGGTGTTGGGATACCATCCCATTTTGCATAATAAATTAATGGATAATGGGTCTCGTATTTTCTTCACATTTTAAGCTATAAAGAGCTCTTTTACTGTTTTCATATGGAACATATAATCAGATATATCACAGCAGCATTTTATTTTCCTAAATATCCTTAAACTCCTTCTTACATCTCAAAGGATAGAGATTTTCATTCGAATCAAGTCTGCAAACAATCCAGATTCTAAGGAATTTATCTTGATTTCCTAGTCATGTGATTCACTTAAACTAAAAGCTTTACAAACAAGTCTAAGAATATTCACCACGCACTAAGAAACACTTAATATTTAAGGAGGATGCCGTATATCACAGTCCTAAATGACAGTGTTTTACGGTACAACAAGATAATGCCACCAGTACAATAAATATCTTCCATAAATATGAGAACAGGAAATTGTAATTTCGTATAAGATTGGAATATGATATGAAAAGTAATGATACTGTATCTATCTTTATCTGTCTTACATAGCTGCTAAAATAAGCAATCCGCAGCTGCTTTTAGTTGTATTGATAGCTTTTTAATCATACTCATCCATGACTCGAAATATTCTGATAAGTTCATAAACTCATAAAATAATTAACTTAGAATATCGTGCAAAAGATGCAAAAAATCAGAGTACTGTCTCTATTCAACTCATCAAATATTACGTACTGCACCTTTTGAAGCAGATGTAGTCATCGCTGCATAAGCTTTGAGAGCCTTTGAAACTTTACGCTGACGCTTCTCAATCGGTTGCCAAGCGCCTTTTCCTTTTGCTTCCATCTTAGCACGGCGCTGCTTCATCTCAACGTCATCCACCAACATATGAATTCTACGATTTGGAATATCAATTTCTATGATATCCCCTTCTTCCACTAACGCAATTTCTCCTCCTTCCGCAGCTTCTGGAGAAATATGTCCTATCGAAAGCCCTGAACTTCCTCCTGAAAAACGTCCATCCGTAACAAGTGCACAAACCTTGCCTAATCCTTTAGATTTGAGATAACTCGTTGGATAAAGCATTTCTTGCATTCCAGGTCCACCACGTGGACCTTCATAACGGATTAAAACAATTTCACCTGTTTTAATCTTATCAGTTAATATAGCTGAAACAGCTGAATCTTGGCTTTCAAAAATTCTTGCCGGACCTTTAAAAGTTAAAATTGATTGATCAACGCCTGCTGTTTTTACAATACAGCCATCTTTTGCAAGATTTCCATAAAGAACTGCCAATCCTCCATCTTGTGAATATGCATGTTCCCTATTGCGAATCACACCTTTTTCACGATCAAGATCAAGGGTCTCATAGCGACAAGATTGGCTAAAAGCTGTTTGTGTCGGAATACCACCTGGAGCAGCACGATAAAATGCACGAACTGTTGGCTCATTAGTTTGCTTTACATCCCAGCGGTAAAGAGCTTCTTTCATTGTTTTTGCATGAACCGTATAAGTTGATGTATCAATGAGTCCCGCCGCATCCAGTTCGCCTAAAAGCCCCATAATACCACCAGCGCGATGAACATCTTCCATATGTACATTTGCAACAGCAGGAGCAACCTTACATAAAACAGGAACACGACGTGAAAGATGATCAATATCCGTCATGGTAAAATCCACCTCACCTTCTTGCGCCGCGGCTAAAAGATGCAGTACTGTATTGGTTGATCCCCCCATGGCAATATCAACGGTCATTGCATTTTCAAAAGCCTTGCGTGAAGCAATAGAGCGTGGCAAAATTGTTTCATCATCATTTTCATAATAACGCTTAACCAATGCAACAATCTGTTTTCCAGCTTCTTCGAAAAGCATCCGCCGATCTGCATGTGTTGCTAACATTGATCCATTTCCAGGAAGAGAAAGCCCCAATGCTTCCGTTAAGCAATTCATGGAATTGGCCGTAAACATTCCTGAACAAGAACCACATGTAGGACAAGCTGCACGCTCCATTTCAGCAACTTCTTCTTCTGAATTTTGTTCTGAAGCTGCTGCAACCATGGCATCGACCAAATCAACCCTTAGATCTTGATCCTTCCATTTAATCTTACCTGCTTCCATAGGACCGCCAGAAACAAAGATTGTCGGAATATTCAACCGTAAAGCAGCCATTAACATACCAGGCGTAATTTTGTCACAATTAGAAATACAGACAAGTGCATCCGCACAATGTGCATTAACCATATACTCTACAGAATCAGCAATGATTTCACGTGAGGGCAAAGAATAGAGCATTCCATCGTGCCCCATCGCAATTCCATCATCTACAGCAATGGTATTAAATTCTTTCGCAACACCACCGGCAACAGCTATCTGTTGTGCGACTAATTGCCCAAGATCTTTTAAATGGACATGCCCTGGTACAAATTGTGTAAAAGAATTCGCAATCGCAATAATGGGTTTACCAAAATCAGTATCTTTCATCCCTGTTGCACGCCAAAGTCCGCGGGCTCCTGCCATATTACGCCCGTGGGTTGATATTCTTGAACGGTAAGAAGGCATTATTTTTTTCCCCTCAAATAATTCCATTTTGCTTGTTGTGCTGTAACTTAATTATAAAAACAAGAGCTTTAATATTTAAAAGAGCAAAATACCTCGTACTGAGGCATTTGAAGCACAAAATTAAAAGCTCTGCATAAACTTTTTCATAAAGCCTTTGTTTTTTTCTTACCTGTTAATCAACATCTAATCCCTGTGCAAGTCCACGTTTGAGACAAATATCAAAACGCTTCAGTGTGGAACGAACTGTTCCAGATTTTTGTATGCCAGATTTGGTCAGTATATTGCATCTATCTGTTTGCGTAATTTCTGGAATTGGAAAGAATATAAAGGCATCGTGGTAAAAATCTATCATCTCCTTACAATTCAGCTTTACACCTTTCAAACGCATTCATAGAAATATCTTTTAAATAATTATGACGCATTATCTCATGCTTTTGTTTTTACACTCTTCAATAGAGCTACTCCCCTCAGGAAGAACAAAACACACCAAACAAAATACACTTGTATAGCCTTTATGTACTCATTTTAAAGAGACATCTTTCAATGTAACTCGAGCCCATTTCACGATAGCGCCCATGAATGGTATAACAGCCCCCGTGAATAATATAAATCTATAAGGGACATCTTCACACTTATGAAGAAGAAAACTGACACCATCATACATTTTTTCATCCCCATATTGTGAATGTCTTTGGTAATTGAGACAATTAAAAAGAGATATTTTTATTCCTTTCTTCAAGTGTTTTTATCCACATGGCTCTCCCTGCTTATGACATAAAGCAAGTGACTTTAATTGTTTCAATATAAGAAGATCTCAAATGAGAGAACCTTATGATATTCGGGACTCTCATTCCAGTTGTAAAAAATTAATTATGAATATAAATCAATACTTAATCTAATTATAACCCACATTACACCCTTTACGAAAAAACAGATAGAATTTATAAAAGAGTACAGCTTTTTCTCGTAAGGTAATCTAGTGCAGAGTTACAATTTGTAGTTCATGCTCATTGGCTCCAGCAAGAGCGATAGAACGCTCATCGGATAAAATGATAGGATAACCTGTTTCACCAAAGAGAGCCCATATCGTAATGCCTGGGGTCATCGGTGGAAGATCTGGAAAGTTTTTAGCCAGATCATCTGTACAAACTTTTTTTAAATAGGCAATCTGTCCCGCATCAGAGTAGGATGTGTTCTGAAACGACAAGTTTTGTTTATGTTCTCCCATTTCACTGTTCCTTTACGCCTTAACTTTTATGACTCACCACTACTGACTTTAATTGGAATCTGTTTTATTTCTTTTTTTAATTTTGGTTGATACAGATTAATTGATAAAAGACCATTTTTCAACTCCGCATTTGTAACATGCATCCCTTCCGCGAGAACAAAGGTTCGCTGGAATTGTCGCGCAGCTATACCGCGATATAAATATTGATGATTTTGGTTGTCTGTTTGTTTACCATGAATAACCAATTGATTATCATCAAGCAAAATATTAAGATGGTTAATCTTAAATCCAGCAACAGCCAAAGTTATCCGGATATGATTTGCATCATCATTTTTATGCAAACGTTCAATGTTATAGGCTGGGTAAGCCTCATCAGCTTTACCGATACGTTGCAATATTTTTTCTACGGTTTCAAACCCTAAAAGAAAGGGATTGGAGAAAGGCGTCACATGTGTCATTCATGAGTATCCTCTTTAAAACGGCTTTACTTGACCACACTCTATAAAAGTGTTCGCTGCATTTCTCTCATATGGCGAGCGTGAATGATAACTTCAAGAGAGAAGATTTAAGAGAGTTCAATGCCTCAACGTACCATAAAATTGTCAAAAGTGCGAAATTTATCTGGTATATTATATAATGAAAATGAAATTGCAGAAATATTTCGCCGTTTTTCTGTGCAACGCCCAGCGCCTAAGAGTGATCTTATCTATACAAATATTTTTACGCTTTTGGTTGCCGTTGTGCTTTCGGCTCAAGCGACAGATGTAAGCGTTAATAAAGCGACAAAAGAATTATTTCGCCTTGCTGATCAACCGGAAAAAATGGTTGCATTAGGAGAAGAAGAAATAGCACATCATATCCGTTCAATTGGTCTTTGGCGTGCAAAAGCACGTAATGTTTATGCGCTTTGCAACTATTTAATTGATTATTATGGCGGTCAAGTACCCGATACGCGTGAAGCACTCATGGCCCTTCCTGGAGTGGGGCGCAAAACGGCTAATGTGGTCTTGAATGTTGCTTTTGGTCAACCTACATTGGCAGTAGATACACATATTTTTCGCTTAAGCAATCGTCTTGGTTTAGCGCCTGGCAAAACACCAGAAATTGTTGAGAAAAAATTATTAAAGATTATACCGGTTCATTATATTCGCCATGCACATCATTGGCTGATTTTACATGGTCGCTATATTTGTCAAGCCCGTAAACCACAATGTACGCAATGCATTATTGCCGATTTATGTAAAGCAGCCATCAAAACAAATGCAATTCCAGCACCTTTAGTTGAGCTTCAAGGCAATGGAGCGCCGATTTTTTTGTAATACGGTCTTGCAATTTTGTGTATACTAGCTTATGAAAACGTCTTTAAGAGCCGCCCGGCAGGGCATGCCGTGGCTGTTTAAATGCTTGTTCAAGCGTTGGTCCGCTTGAGTGAATAAATTTTTTGATTGAATAAATTAATGTACGGAGTAGCAAAATGCCCAAGATGAAGACCAAATCATCCGCTAAAAAGCGGTTTAAAATCACTGCGTCAGGCAAAATTAAAGTAGCAGCTGCCGGTAAGCGCCACGGCATGATTAAGCGTTCGAATAAATTTATTCGCGATGCACGTGGAACAATGGTTTTGTGTGAACAAGATGCTAAAAAAGTCATTCAGCATTATTTGCCGAATGGTATTTAAACCTTACGCTTTTGATTTTGAGGAGATTATAATATGGCTCGTGTGAAAAGAGGTGTGACAGCACACGCTAAGCACAAAAAAGTTCTTAAACAGGCTGAAGGTTTTTACGGTCGTCGTAAAAATACCATTCGTGCAGCTAAAGCAGCGGTTGATCGTTCAAAGCAATACGCTTATCGTGATCGCAAAAATAGAAAACGTACTTTCCGTGCTTTGTGGATTCAGAGGATTAATGCGGCTGTTCGTGCAGAAGGTTTAACTTATGGACGTTTTATTGATGGCTTATCAAAAGCTGGTATTGAAGTTGATCGTAAAGTTCTTTCAGATATAGCAATCCACGAGGCGGAAGCATTTTCTGCTTTAGTTGCCTCGGCAAAAAAAGCTTTAGAATATTTAAAAGATACGACACCTAATGCTTTCGAAGGCGCTGTCAAATAAGCCAGTCGTGTTCTCTTAAAGCATTCATTTATTTGAGGTCCCGTGCTGGCTATTGCGAGTGCGGGTTTTTCTTTATTAAAAAATAGGCAAAAATATGAATGATATTGAGCGTCTGGAACAAGAAATTTGTTTAGCCTTAGAGGCCGCAGGTGATGAAAAAGCTCTTGAAGAAGTGCGTATTGCAGCATTGGGTAAAAAAGGTAGTATCTCTGAAAAATTAAAAGAATTAGGAAAAATGGATGCTGGCGAGCGTCATAAAGTTGGACCAGTTCTTAATGGATTAAAAAATCGTATTTTAGAATTATGGGCGCAAAAGCGTGATCTTCTGAAAAGACAGGCAATGGATGCCCGTCTTTCTCGTGAAACAGTTGATGTTACCTTGCCTATTCGCTCTTCACCTATAGAACGGGGACGCATTCATCCTATTTCACAAGTGATTGAGGAAATTATTGCCATTTATACGAAGTTGGGTTTTTCTCTTGCAGAGGGACCTGATATTGAAACAGACTATTATAATTTTACGGCATTGAATTTTCCTGAAGGGCATCCAGCACGCGAAATGCATGATACCTTCTTTTTTGATGTTGATAAAATGGGAGAACGAAAATTATTGCGGACCCATACATCACCTGTACAAATTCGCACACTAGAAAGACAAAAAGCACCGATACGGATCATTATTCCTGGAAAAACTTACCGCATGGATTCGGATGCAACACATTCTCCCATGTTCCATCAGGTAGAAGGTCTTGTCATCGATAAAACCTCCACCATTGCCCATATGATGTGGCTACATGAAACCTTTTGTAAAGAATTTTTTGAAGTTCCCTCTGTAAAAATGCGTTTTCGTCCCTCTTTTTTCCCTTTTACCGAGCCATCTATGGAAGTGGATATTCAATGTGATCGTTCTGGTTCAGATGTAAAGTTCGGAGAAGGGCAGGACTGGTTGGAAATTTTAGGATGCGGAATGGTGCACCCTCATGTGTTGAAAAATGTTGGCTTAGATCCCGATGAATATCAAGGCTTTGCATGGGGAATGGGCATTGATCGTATTGCCATGTTGAAATACGGTATGCCTGATTTGCGGGCTTTTTTTGATGCTGATCTGCGTTGGTTAGACCACTATGGCTTTCGTTTCTTTGATATGCCTGCTTTTTTTCCTAATAGATAATGTGTGATCTTAGTCATCGCTTTCATGTGAGGTTTTAAAATGAAATTTACATTGTCGTGGTTAAAAGATCACTTAGAGACAAATGCATCTTTGGATGAAATTTGTGAGAAACTAACAGCTATCGGTCTTGAAGTTGACTCCGTTGATGATCGATCTTCTTTAAAAGGTTTTGTGATTGCAAAAGTTTTAACAGCAATAAAGCATCCTGATGCAGATAAACTCCAGATTCTGTCCGTCAATACAGGGACTTCCACACCTGTTCAAGTTGTCTGTGGAGCACCAAATGCGCGTGCAGGTCTTATTGGTGTTCTGGCACTACCAGGTACTTATATTCCAGGACTTGATGTAACATTATCTGTAGGAAAAATCCGTGGTGTTGAAAGTTTTGGGATGATGTGTTCACAAGCAGAGCTTGAATTATCGAATGAGCATGATGGGATTATTGAACTTCCAGAAGATAGTCCTATTGGAGGTTCATTTGCAGCTTATGCTGGTTTAGATGATCCGGTCATTGATATTGGTTTGACCCCTAATCGTTCCGATTGCACAGGTGTTCGTGGTATTGCCCGTGATCTTGCCGCTACAGGAATCGGACAATTAAAAGAATTGTCTTTACCAAAATTTGAGCCTTCCTTTGAAACACCTCTCAATGTTTCATTAGATTTTTCGCAAGATTCATCATTATGTTTAGGTTTTGCTTGGCGTGAAGTACGCAATGTTCAAAATGGCGAATCACCACAGTGGATGCAACAGCGTTTGAATGCAATTGGTTTGAGACCGATTAATGCGCTTGTTGATATGACCAATTACATCAGTTTTGACCTTGGTCGTCCACTCCATGTTTTTGATGCAGATAAAATTAAAGGTAATTTGTGTGTACGTTGTGCGCGTGAGGGAGAACAGCTTCAAGCACTGAACGGAAAAATCTATCATTTGGGCGCTAAGAATTGTGTCATTGCAGATGACGAGGGAGTTGTTTCGATTGCCGGTATCATGGGCGGAGAAAGAACGAGTTGTGATGAAACAACACATCGCGTTATTATTGAATCGGCGCTTTGGGATGCGCAAAGCATTGCACAAACAGGAAGAGCATTAGGTCTTATCAGTGATGCACGTTATCGATTTGAACGAGGTGTTGATCCGGCTTTTATAGAAACAGGGCTTGAGATTGCAACAGAATTGGTCTTGCATCTTTGTGGTGGTGAAGTATCTAAGAAGAGGATCGTTGGCTATCAGCAACAAGAAATCAAACAGATCGCTTTTCCTTTTTCTGAAATTAAACGTTTAACAAATTTGGAAATAGAGCCTGAAAAAATCATCTCTATTTTAACAAAACTTGGATTTTTTGTTGAAGGAAAAGGAGATGTCGTTACGGTAAAAGTACCATCATGGCGCCCTGATATTATGGGTAAAGCCGATTTGGTGGAAGAGATCATGAGAATTTATGGGTTAGATAAAATTAAACCTATTCCTTTGGAAAACTTCGTAGAAGAAAAAGATCAGATTGTAACATGCGCACAAATTCGTTCACGTGCTACACGTTTGGCTTTAGTGCAACGCGGTATGAAAGAAGCGGTAACATGGTCTTTTATTTCTGAAAATCAAGCTCTTGCTTTTGGAGGAGGTCAAGAAGAGCTTAAATTGGTTAATCCTATTGCTGCTGATATGTCAATGATGCGTCCTTCCCTTTTACCTGGTTTGATTATGGCGGCACAAAGAAATGCTGATCGTGGTTTTTCCGATCTTGCTTTGTTTGAAGTTTCCAGTATTTATGAGGGCGACACCCCTGATAAACAACACCGTGTTGTTAGTGGGATTCGTCGCGGAACAGAGCAATTTAAAGGTGCTGGGCGCTTTTGGAATGGAAATGCAACCGTCGTTGATGTTTTTGATGCCAAAGCAGATGCTTTAGCTATTTTAGAAGCATGTGATATGGATATTGGGAAAGTGCAGATTGAAGTTGGAGCACCAGATTGGTATCATCCTGGTCGTTCAGGTGTCATAAAACTTGGATCAAAGATTATTCTTGGTTTTTTTGGTGTTTTTCATCCTGCTACATTAGAAAAGTTAGATGTCAGTGGCCCTTTATGCGGCTTTGAAATTTTTCTAGACCGAATTCCAGAATCAAAGAAAAAAACGACCAAAAGCCGTCCTCCTTTGAAACTCTCACCTTTTCAAATGGTGCGGCGTGATTTTGCCTTTATAGCGGATAAAACTGTTGCCTCTTCTCTTATTATTCGTGCGGCAAGTGGAGCCGATAAAAAACTTATTCATTCAGTGCAAGTTTTTGATGTTTTCGAAGATTTAAGCTTTGGTGAAGATAAAAAATCTGTTGCAATTGAAGTAACTATTCAGCCCATAGAACGGACTCTAACGGATGAAGATTTAGAAAAGCTTGCCTCAAAGATCGTGGATAATGTTACCAAAATGACAGGTGCATATTTACGCTACTGAGTATTCTCATTTTTTATGAGATATTTTACATGAAGTGGGAGCATCTTTGAGTGCTCCCTTTTTGTTTGGCATTCAAGAGCTATAGAGCTTCTTGAAAGGGGACCTTCTTACCAAAACAAGCTGCTTAAATCATCAATTTTTTCAATATGAAAAAACTGTTTTTAAACATTTTGAAAAGTTATTTTTTCTCTTAATCCTTCATTGCAAATGTAAAAGATAACTGCTAT
The DNA here is from genome assembly GCF_042195355.1 of Bartonella sp. CL266QHHD. Taxonomy (NCBI): domain Bacteria; kingdom Pseudomonadati; phylum Pseudomonadota; class Alphaproteobacteria; order Hyphomicrobiales; family Bartonellaceae; genus Bartonella; species Bartonella sp. CL266QHHD. The sequence goes on along the minus strand of NZ_JBHIOD010000033.1, from coordinate 185,160 downwards.
TGCTAAATGATAATGCAAATTATTTGCAATAAAAAGAAGGCATATAAAGGAAAGAGAAAACCAATGAACGTAAGAACGTTTTTCACCATAGTTTTTGGAAGTGTTATTTTTTTTACACCCAATTTTGCTTTGTGTGCTGGTAAATTTAAAGCTGTTACGACATTCACTATCATTGCTGATATGGCACGCAATGTAGCAGGTGATGCCGCTGATGTTGAATCCATTACAAAACCAGGTGCGGAAATTCATGAATACCAACCCACCCCACGCGATCTTATGCGTGCTCAGGGAGCTAACCTTGTATTGTGGAATGGTTTAGAGTTAGAGCTTTGGTTTGAAAAGTTTTTTCAAAATATCAAGGATGTTCCAAGTGTTGTTGTTTCAAAAGGTATTGTACCCATTAAAATTGGTGAGGGCCCCTTTAGCGGTAAACCTAATCCTCATGCGTGGATGTCACCGACCTCTGCTTTGATTTACGTTGATAATATTCGCGATGCTTTTGTAAAATATGATCCTGAACATGCTGAAATTTATAAACAGAATGCTGAAATTTATAAACAGAAAATTCGTGCAACGATTGATCCAATTAGGGCTGAATTAGAAGCTGTACCGCAAGAAAAACGTTGGCTTGTGACAAGTGAGGGGGCTTTTAGCTATTTGGCGCGTGATTTTGATCTAAAAGAACTTTATTTATGGCCCATCAATGCTGACCAACAAGGAACACCACAGCAGGTCAAGCATGTTATTGATATGGTTCGCAAATACAATATTCATGCAGTTTTTTCTGAAAGCACTATTTCCCCTGCGCCTGCTAAGCAGGTTGCCAGAGAAACAGGGGCTAAATACGGTGGTGTTCTTTATGTTGATTCTTTAAGTGAGAAAAATGGTGAGGTACCCACTTATATTGATTTATTACGTGTCACGAGTGGGCGTATTAGCAATGCTTTAGTAGAGGGAGTAAAAAGCCAATGACGGAATGTGGAATATTTGCCCAAGGAGTAACGGTAACATATCGTAATGGACATACAGCTTTACGCGAAGTGAATTTTGAAAGTCCAAAGGGTTCTATTACGGCATTGGTTGGTGTTAATGGATCCGGTAAGTCAACGTTATTTAAAGCGATTATGGGGTTTGTACGCCCCTCAAAGGGAAAAATTCGCATGTTTGATTTACCTGTTGATATAGCTTTGAAAAAAAACCTCATTGCTTATGTTCCTCAAAGTGAAGATGTTGATTGGAATTTTCCTGTCTTGGTCGAAGATGTTGTATTGATGGGGCGGTATGGTCATATGAATTTCTTTCGCTATGCCCGTACACAAGATTATGAAGCCGTTCGTATTGCCTTAGAACGCGTTGATATGTTGGCTTTTGCCAAGCGCCAAATTGGAGAACTTTCTGGTGGACAGAAAAAGCGTGTTTTCCTAGCGCGCGCTCTTGCACAGAAAGCAAAAGCTATTTTATTAGATGAGCCGTTTACAGGGGTTGATGTTACAACAGAAGATAAAATCATTGCTTTGTTACAAGATCTTCGTAAAGAAGGAGCAGTGATCTTGGTTTCAACTCACAATTTGGGTTCTGTTCGCGAATTTTGTGATCATACAGTTTTAATAAAAGGGACCGTTTTAGCTTCTGGGTTAACAGAAAAAATCTTTACAAAGGAAAATCTGGAGAAAACTTTTGGAGGGTCTTTGCACCACCATATTTTTGATCTTCAAACCACAAAAAAAAATGATGTTTTCATGGGAAGAAAGCAGTCTGCCGTTTGTGAAGATATTGAAAGAGTGGAGCACGTTGCATGATTTCTTGGTTGCTTGAGCCACTGAGCTATCAATATATGGTGAATGCAATGTGGGTTTCTGGATTAGTTGGGTGTGTTTGTGCCTTTCTTTCGGCTTTTTTGATGTTAAAAGGTTGGTCATTGATTGGTGATGCACTTTCCCATTCGATTGTTCCTGGTGTAGCAGGAGCTTACCTTTTAGGGTTACCTTTTTCACTTGGCGCTTTTTTTTCTGGTGGTCTTGCAGCAGCAGCAATGCTCTTTTTTAACCACCGGACAAAGCTTAAAGAAGATACCATTATTGGGCTCATTTTTTCTTCCTTTTTTGCCTTTGGGTTGTTTCTCAAATCATTAAAACCAATGGCTGTTAATATTGATACGATTGTTTTGGGAAATATTTTAGCAGTTAGTTCAACAGATATTCTACAATTGGCTTTTATCGGCTTTGTTTCGTTGCTTATATTGCTTTTGAAATGGAAAGATCTTCTTGTTTCGTTATTTGATGAGACGCATGCGCATGCCATTGGATTAAACGTAAAATTTTTAAAGATTCTCTTTTTCACATTGCTTGCCGCTTGTACCGTTGCTGCGATGCAAACCGTTGGAGCGTTCTTAGTCATTTGTCTTGTTGTGACACCTGGGGCAACGGCCTATCTTTTAAGTGATCGTTTCGTGAACATCTTGGTTATTGCAGTTGTAATTGGAACCTTCACAAGTATCTTGGGTGTTTATGTGAGTTATTTTTTGAATGCACAAACGGGGGGGGTTGTTGTGCTTTTTCAAGCATCTTTATTTGTTTTAGCTTTTATTTTTGCTCCTAAACATGGGTTTATTGCCGCGCGCTTACGCATAAATGCAGCAAAAAAGGGTGTAATATTATCATGATTGATCAATTACTGCTTCCGTTTCAGTTTTCTTTTATGCTTAAGGGTATGCTTATTGTCATGATTCTTTCTATTCCCATGGCGATGCTTTCCTGTTTTCTTATTTTGAAAGGATGGGCGCTGTTAGGGGATGCCATTTCTCATGCAGTTTTTCCAGGTGTTGTTGTTGGTTATATGACAACACCATGGGTAATCGCATTTTTAACTTCTTTGCCATTTGCTTGGTTTCAGCATATGCGTCCAGAGAATATTACAATGACTTTGATTACTTGCGGTGCTTTTGTTGCAGGAATGGTGTGTGCACTATTAACGGGTTTTTTAGGGAGCAATAGCCGTATCAAACAGGATACGGTGATGGGCGTGGTCTTTTCTTCAATGTTTGGTTTAGGGCTTGTTTTAGCCACGTCTATTTATAGTAGCTTAGATTTGAATCATATTCTATTTGGTAATCTCTTGGGTGTTAACTGGCTTGATATAACGCAGACGGCAATCATTTCTGCTGTTGTCACTTTTATTTTAGCAGCAAAATGGCGCGACTTTATGCTGTATATTTTTGACACAGTTCAAGGACGTGCAATGGGGTTACCAATATCTCTACTCCACTATACCCTTCTAACGATGATTTCTCTTACAATTGTTGCAGCTTTGAAAGCTGTCGGTATCGTGCTCGTTATTTCTTTACTGATAGCACCAGGAGCAATTGCCTATCTTGTCACAAAGCGGTTTTCTTTTATGTTAATGATCGCGATACTTGTTGCAGCTTTTTCTGGTTTTTTAGGGATTTATCTCAGCTTATTTATCGGCTCTGATTCTGCTTCCACAATTGTGTTGATCTTGACGTTGATTTTTATGGCTATTTTCATGATGATTTTCTTTCGTCGAAACACAGTTCAAGAAACTTGAAAGTGTTAAAATTCATGCATATCAGCCATGCATTTTTATATATTGTTTCTCATTTTTATTTTAATTAGAGTCTGGGGTGCTAGGTTGTTTTTCCTCCTAATATCTAGCAGATGAGTGCAGTACATTTTCTCCCCCCCAACACTGCATTCTTAATTAAGAGGCTGCATTGATTTCTTCTGCAGCCTTTTTATTTTTTTGTTTTTCTAAAATCTCTCCTCTTTTCTTGAAATCATTTAAAATGATTATCATATTGTGTAAGCTATTCGGTATTTTCAAGGAACTTATAACAGCAAAAACACTTACGCATGAAGGGGTAGAGCGTAATTGTGCACTCAGACATGTAAACAGAAAAAAACAGATACAATGTTTTTGTATAGGGTTTTGCGTAGAGGAAAATAATACGAGAGAATGAAAAAAGATTCGAAGATATCGCACCCTTTACGTATCTGCTATTATATAGCAGGGTGGGCGATGGTTATATTAGGTATTATCGGGTGTCGTATTACCTATTATGCCAACTGTGCCTTTTTTATTGGTTGCCTCATGGTGTTTTACGCGTTCTTCTCCACGTTTTCATCAATGGTTGAATAATCATCGTATTTTTGGTCCCCCTATTAAGCGATGGGAAGAAAAAAAAGCAATCTCTCCATTCGTTAAAGTTTTTGCAATGATGAGTATGACAGGAGGATTTTTATCCTTTTTCGTAATGCTACACCCTCCTTTATGGATTTCCTTACTTGTTGCGGTTATATTATTGCTGATTGCCATTTATATTGTAACACGTCCATCTTCTTAATGATAAAAAAGGCTTTATGAGATACTCTTTTTAGCTTCGACTTATTTGTAAAAACTATGAGGACTTTTAAGTTTTGAATATAAGCTCTCCATATCCAAAATACATATGAAATAGCAAGCTTTTTGAGCGCAATTAATTAATAATATGTTTGTGAAATAATTTTTATGAACAAAGAAGATTGTTTACGAACACTCAAAATGTTCTCACTTGGTAAACAATGATAAATCACATTCATGGAAGAGAGTCATTATTTTTGTAAAGCATGTTTGTATGAATCTCTATATATACATCATTGAAAAGTCATTGATATGATAGACATTTCGTTTGTTTTCATATCTCTTAATGAGGATATAATACAAAGCTTACTAAATACCCTCATTTTTATACTTATACAGTTAAGAAGCCGGTCTATTATATCAATCTTTAAGGTTACATCTGTTCTTAACTTAAGAATAATTCATAAGAAACAACAGAATTTTTCAAATGGTTTATACATACACGCATTCTTATTATAATATGCGAATAAATAATTTCTCTGTCTTGATATAAAGCTTATTCGAAATAAAAATATTATTGCATTCTCTGTTTTTTAATGAAGTCATGCCCCTCACGTAAAACAAAAGGTCTCCCAAATCATGTTATTTACACATTTATTTTAATGAAACATTTCTCAACGCTTTACTCATTTCATAATAGCAGACCATACATGGATAAAGTAAAATCTCCTGTAAAGTGCATAAAATCTATTTGAGCACCATCATCCTTGCCTTGCAAAATGCATACCGATAGTCACCATGCTATTTATCATCCTCCAATGTTGCCTTAGTAATTTCTAATGTTGCAATTGTAGCTTGTCATCTGGTTTTGTATATTTTGACACTAGATTTTGTACCAATTTATTTTTTTCAAAGAGTTTTAAAGGTGTTCTCAAAGGGTTTTGAAAGCCTTTTCTCATTTTTACTATGGAAACGCACTTTTTTCTGATTTTCGGTAATTTTTGTAATTTTAGGTGTCAAAATCTATTTTGATAAAACGCGCATTTAATGGTAAAAATTGTACATAAAACAACAAATTACCACGTATTCCTACTTAATCCCGCCTCTTTCCACTTAGTATAAAACCTACTGTCAAACTACAACAATAACTCTTAAAACTTGAAAACCTTCATATATGCAAGGGGATTAGTGTGCTTGATTTAACAGGATTGAAATGAGAAAAACTTATGATACTCGCGCACGCTCATTCAACATGCAAAATGATAGTATCTTGTTATGCTGTATAACACCGTTATTTATGACAAATGATATAAGGAAGCCTCCTTGGCTAAACTTCCCTAGCACGTTAAGTATTTTTTTAATGCGTAGTGAATATTTTTAAGTCTTATCTATCGCGCCTTATGTAAGTGAAGCGTATGCGTTGATAGACTAAGTAGAATCTGCTCAAAAAACAGCCGAACGGTTTACAGACCAGCCAAGGTTAAAAATCCTCGTTTTAAGGCAGGACAAAAATCAATTTTATAAACAATATGATGAGGCAATATACTTGTTTTAAAGAGCCGAAAACTACGTCTTTATAGGTCTAGCAATTCGCTTTGTATTACCAAAAAAATTGATATAACGTTGTACTTCTTTTGAATCACCGATCGTTTTTTCAGGATTATCTGAAAGTTTCACGGCTGGTCGACCATTGGCATAGGTCACCTTACAAACAAGGGAAAGAGCATCAAGAGTTTCGATTTCCTGAGGTGCACAGCCTGTAAAGTCATTGGTAAGATCCGTGCCCCATCCAAAACTCATGCGCACTCTACCATGGAAATGATGATAGGTTTTTTCAATTGTATTGACATCAAGAGCATCAGAAAAAATTAGAAGTTTTTTGCATGGATCTTTTCCTTTTTCTTTCCACCATTGAATAATACGTTCGCCACCTTCAATAGGGGGCGCACTATCGGGTCTGAAACCCGTCCAATCAGCTACCCAATCTGGTGCATTGCGTAAAAATGCTTCTGTACCAAAGGTATCAGGTAAAACAATGAGAAGATTTCCACCATAATAACGGTTCCAATCCTGCAAGACTTGATACGGAGCTCTGCGTAATTCATCATCGTTATTGCTGAGAGCCGCAATAACCATGGGCAATTCGTGTGCATTGGTTCCAAGAGCTTCTAAATCCGTATCCATGGCAAGAAGAACATTAGAAGTTCCAGTAAAAGAATTACCAATCCCTTCTTTTAATGCTTCCACACACCAGCGCTGCCATAAAAAAGAATGGCGGCGCCTTGTCCCAAAGTCAGATATTTTAATATCAGGCAATTTTTTGAGACGTTCAACTTTACTCCACATTTTTGCTTTAGCACGCGCATAAAGTACATCAAGAGCAAAACGATCTAGTTTTTTGAGAGCAGCACGTGAACGTAATTCACTTATAATAGCAAGGGCTGGAATTTCCCACATAGAGCTATGAGCCCACGAACCATAAAAATGAAGAATATACTGGCCATCTTTACGGGTTAGTTCATATTCTGGGAGTTGAAAATTCTCAAGCCACTGAAGAAAATCCGGTTCAAAAATTTGTTTGCGTCCATAAAATGTATTACCAGCAAGCCAAATCATTTCTTTTTTTGTAAAGTGCAAACTAAGAGCATGATCAAGTTGAGCACGTAATTCACTCTCATCAATATCATCGGCAAGACGTATTGTTTTAGAGCGATTTATGAGGGAAAAAGTAACATCAACATTAGGATATAACCCCCAAATCATCTGCACCATAAGAAGCTTATAAAAATCCGTATCGAGAAGTGAACGAATAATGGGATCAAGTTTCCAAGTATGATTGTAAACACGTCTAGCAATATCCGGATGATTCATAACCTTTTTCTTTCAGTTTCATAAAATCTAAAATATTATGCACCAACACGGCTAATATAGGCGGTGCAATATAACAACTCTACAGTTTTGGGCAAGAATAAAAAAGTCTGCTCTCTTTTTTCATCTTTCATCTTTAATATTTGACAATACGTATAATTTCATGCTGACCTGTTTTTTGTAACTTTATCCCTGTATGAAATTCGGTATATTCTTTGCTATTAACATAGAGCATATTTTTAGGTCCCCATTTTACTTTAATGCTATAAACGGCATCATAAAACTTCATTGTTGCTTCATATTTTGGCCAAATAGAGGGTAAATGTGGCTGCAAAAACAAGAGGTCTCCCTGACGCTGTATTCCAAGAATAGCTTGTGTTGCGGCGCGATAAAACCAACCGGCTGAACCTGTATACCAAGTCCAACCGCCTTGACCACATCGTGGTTCAACAGCATAAATATCTGCGGCCATCACATAAGGTTCAACACGATAAATTTCAGGATCTTGTCCGTGGGTAATTGGGTTTATCATAGAAAATAAAGCATAAGCTTTATCGTTTTGTTCCATTTCAGCCAACGCAAAAATACTCCAAATGGCACCATGCGTGTATTGACCACCATTTTCTCGAATTCCTGGAGGATAACCTTTTATGTAACCAGGCTCGAGCGTACTTTTATCAAAAGGCGGCCAAAAAAGGCGAATGAGTCCACCTTTTTTATCATAGAGATGTTCCAGCATTGATGTCATTGCTTGTTTTTGGCGTTCAAGCGATGCCATTTGAGAAATGACAGCCCAAGATTGAGCAATGGTATCAATTTGACATTCATCATTGACTTTAGAGCCCAGAGGCGTTCCATCATCAAAATAACCACGTCGATACCAAGCACCATCCCAACCATTTTTCTCTAGGGATTTTGTTAAATGTTCAAGGTACGTACTCCATATTTGCATATGGCTATTGTCACCACGTTTTTTGGCTAAAGAGATAAATGCTTGTAATGTGTGCCCAAGAAACCATCCTAACCAAATGCTTTCGCCTTTTCCTTCCACACCGACCAAATTCATGCCATCATTCCAATCCCCACCTAAAATAAGAGGGAGACCATGTGGTCCGCAGCGTTTAATGGCAAGGTCTAAAGCTAAAGCACAATGTTCATAAACTGTTGCAACCTTTGAGGATTGGGTGGGTTGAAAATAAGCATCCTGTTGCCCACTTTTGAGAACATCACCTTCAATAAAAGGAATCAGCGTATCAAGAAAGGCATTATCGCCAGTGGTATTGACATAAAGAGCTGTTGCATATGCAAGCCAAACGATATCATCAGAAATATATGTACGAACACCAGCATTTGTGTCAGGCAACCACCAATGTTGCACATCACCTTCAAGAAATTGGTGCGCTGCTGCATTTAACAATTGTTCACGTGCTAATTGTGGTTCCAGCAATAACAAAGACAGGCTATCTTGTAACTGGTCACGAAAACCAAATGCACCACTAGCTTGGTAAAAGCCTGCGCGTGCCATGATGCGGCATGAGTAGATTTGATAAGGAAGCCAATGGTTGACCATAAGATTAAAAGAAGCGTCCGGTGTTTTGACTTGGAAAGGAGAAACAAAATCACTCCATTGCTGTTTTTGTTTTGTGAGCTGAATCTCAAAATCACTTGCACGTACTTGATTAAGTAATTTTTCAGCTTCTTGCCTATTTTCAGCACTGCCAAGATAGAAGATGATTTCTTTTGTTTGCCCTGGTTGAAGATCAATATCATAGGCGAATGCTGAACAAGGATCACATCCTGCTTCAATGGTATTCGAAAGAGCACCGGCTTTACGGATCGCATTTGGACGTGTTACGGTTCCCGTTGCACCAATAAATTCAGCGCGATTGGTCGTAGTGCTGGTTGGCATTTCGGATGCTGATAAAAATGTAACTTGTTGAGATTTCTCGATGTGATAGGGATTTTGAATAAAATGTGCACCCCATCTGGCCTCATAAGAGGAAACAATAAAGGGGGCATATTTTGTACGGATATTTCCCAAAACCCATTCAACATAATTATAAAGGCGTAAACTACGTGGTTTTTTCCCTTCATTCGTAAGGATAAGACGTGAAAAGCGAATAGGTTTTTCGGGATCAAGTGTATGAGTCAGTTCTAATGCGATTTCTGAATGTGTTGATTTAAAAGTTGAGAATCCAAACCCATGACAAGCCTCATAGACAATATTTTCGTCACATTCAACAGTAGAAACGGGTGAGAAACGTTTTAAAGACTGGCGATCAACCAGATAAAGAGCTTCTCCTGGCCGGTTAGACGTTGGATCATTCGCCCAAGGAGTTAGTTGATAATCGCGGCTATTGTTAGCCCAAGTAAAAATTGCACCTTCAGCAGAGACATGAAAACCAAATCTGTGATTAGCAATGACATTAATCCACGGATGTGGTGTGGTGGTACGTCCATGAAGACGTATTACATAATGATTGTGCTGATTAAAACCACCGTAACCATTCCAATATCTTAGATCTTCTCCATTTGGGAGAAAAGAGGATGGTTTTTGTTGGCTAATAAGACCAATGGAAGAAAAAAGATTTTGTTCAGTTTGTGTTGTAAATTGCTGTCCTTCGTTATATCTTGGCAAGTCTAATTGATCATAAGATTCTTGATAATTTTTATGAATTGTGAGATTAAAATCATTCTCATCAAGTCGTTTAAGTTGTTCAGATAAAGAGCCATTTTGGGCATCAAGAACGATGCGTGCTGATGCAAGAAGCGTTTTAAAACTCTGTTCACTCATTTGATCGCGTCGAAGCATGAAAACATGTTGGCGTTCATCTGCTTTTTGCGTGTGGTGATAATAAGTTTCACAGACCCACTCGAGAGCGCGTTGTGTACTTTGTATATAAGAAAATGTTTGTTCATTAAGAATGACCAAATCAACAATGAGTCCGCGCATACACCAATATTCGTGTGCTTTAAGGAGCTCGCGCAGTACGGTTATATTTCCCTCGTTATTTAATCTAAGAAGACAGAGTGGATTGTCTCCTGAGATAGACATGGGCCAAAGATCAGACTGTTTTCCTAGCGTTTTTGCTAATATTTCAGAAGGAAGACGCCACGTTCTTTCTGGATAGATAAGCGGTGTTGCATATTTTTGATAGATAATAGCTTCTTTAAGCTGGGTTCCGCTCTGATACAGTGCGACTTGTGAGCGCGTCCATGCCATTGAAAGTTCTTTTTGAAACATATCAGGTTGTCGATAATGTTTAATATGATTATTTAGCGCTTCTTTTGTATGAGCAGCAAAGGTCCAAAAAATAAGTTCTGCTTTTTCATGGGCTGAAATTTTTATACGGCATCGCAATGACATAACAGGATCAAGAACACAACCTTGACTGTTACTGAAACGAGCATTTTGGTCAAATGCAGCGGGCCGATGAATGGATCGCCCCCGACCAATAAACAGAAAGCGATCTGTTTCAGCTTCTGTCTCTTGGAGAATATCTGTTGTACTAGAAACAAAATGGGCAACATAGATTTCAGGATCACTAGGCGAGCGTTTGCGCCTTTTGGCAAAAATTGTTTTACCTTCTTCAGCAATTTCTGTCTCTATAAACATACGGGAAAAAACAGGATGAACTTGATCTGTATCCATCGTGGCAAGCGCTAATTCACCATAAGAAGTCACTTCAATGAATCGGTCTTTATTTGTCGTATTCATCAATTGAATACGTCTCCCTTCGCCACATCCTTCAGATGTAATAAGACATTCAAGTGTTGATTTAATACCATCAACCATTTTTGTATATTCAGCCTTTTCATCTGTAAAAATGCTGACAGCTTCTTCTTCAATAACACGTGTTGGCTCACCAGTAACAGACCACCACCGTCCACTATGCGTGTCACGCAAGAAGAATAAAGTACCTTGTTGATCTTCTGTTGCATCAGGAATAAAGCGCGTAATCACATAATCGTGCCAACGGCTGTAACCAGAACCATTCGCTGTTAACATGGTAGAATAAAAGCCATTAGACAAAAGTAAAGTCGCTCGTGGTTTGAGTAACGGGTTTGTAATAATGCGCAAAGGGGCTGCATCAAATGCTTGAGACTTATTGCGCATACGATTAACAGCTTTGGTATGAATAATAGGAATGAGATGAGGCGCTCTTTCCTGTAAGAGCAATTGTGTTGCCTCAATAAAGGGATCACGGTGAAAACGATCACGCATTCGCCCTTGAAAAATAACATTGTTAAGAGCAAGGATAGACATGCCATGATGGTGCGCATAATAATTGCGTACAACGGCGTATTTTTCCCCTGTTTTCACGCGTGAAGGGGTAAAATCAACAGAGTCATAATAACCATATGTTCCTAAAGCTCCAAGATCACGAAGTCGTTTTAAATTAGCGACAGCGTAAGCAGGAACATATTGTGCCGCTAGAAGGCTGGCATAGGGAGCAATGACAGCATTGCGTGAAAGACCACGTTGGAGTCCGAGGTTTGGAACACCAAAATGAGCGTATTGGTAATTCATTAAATGATCGCGAGCATTAAATGCGGCTTCTGAAATACCCCATGGTAATTCCCGTTTATGGGCATATTGTATTTGACAACGAATAATCAATCGATTTGTTTGATCCAGGAGAGACCCTAAAGGTTCATGCATTACGAGAGATGGCATAAGATATTCGAACATTGATCCAGACCATGATAGGAGTGCACCTTTCCCACCTATGGGTACGAGAAGTCGACCAAGACGAAACCAATGTTTAAGTTTTATATCTCCTTTTGCGATGGCAAAAAAGCTTGCAAGACGTGCTTCTGAAGCAAGCAGGTCATAACAATTTTCATCGAGTTTGTTTTCTTGAACACGATATCCAATGGATAAGAGATGCCGTTTAGGCTGTTCTAAAAAGTCAAATTTCATATCAAAGGCTATTTGCCGTGCCACTATAGCCAGCCTGTTTAGTTTTTTACGTAATTTTTCAGTATCACAATGAGCAGTCGCATCATGATGATAAGCGTTACAGGTGTCGATAAGGCATTTAGCCCAAGAAAGTGCACGAGCAGATTCTATCGTTTGAATTTTGTGGTCAAGTTCATCGACTAAGTGCACAATATCGTGGGCTGCAAGTGAAAGATTTATGACGTGAGAAGGGATCGTATTTTCTTGTTCTATAAAAGTGAAGACAGAATCATGAAAACGAGTGATGTTTTCTTCGATTTTTTGGCGTAAAGAGCGTAAACTGGGTTTATGATCTGGAATTTCTCTGACAGTTTCTTCAAGAATAGCAAGAACATCCGATAAGCCTTCTCGATCACTTTGAAAAAAAAGAGGCGGTTTTTCAGCCCATTCACTTAACGCAGAAGAGAGTGTTACCAAATGACCGGCAAGATTTCCCGAATCAACGGTTGATACATAAGTAGGCAAAAGAGGCCTAAGTGTATCCGTTTCATACCAATTATAGAGATGACCACGGAACTTTTCCATTTTTGTAAGAGAGCGTAATGTACATTCAATACGGGTGATGGTCTCTTCAAAACCAATCCAGCCAAAATCACGTGCTGCAATAATAGAAAGGAGATAAACGCCAATATTCGTAGGCGATGTACGTTGAGCAACAAGAGGTTCAGGATCTTCTTGAAAATTATCGGGAGGCAAATAGTTGTTTTGTTCGTTGACAAAGGTTGCATAATAAAGCCATGTCCGCCGTGCAATAGAGCGGAGTTTTTTTTCATCTTTTGAAGAAAGATAAAGGCTATCTTGAAAGGTTGAAGGTTGACTCACAATCCAAGCAATAAAGGGTGAAAAAAACCATGCTATCCCAAAAGGTAAAGCAACCAAACTTGCAAAACTATCAGAAAAAAGAGGGAGTGCTATAGTAAGAACACCGATAAGCGATGCTGGTGCCATTGTAAAAACATAGAAACGCAAACTATTGGGCATTGATTTTGTTGCGGCAGAAGTTTTCCATTCAAGAAGATGCTGTTTTGAAATCGTCATACGATAGAGTGTACGAATAATCGCATCGGTCATAAAATACGCCGAATGAGCAAGAAACGTCGTTTTAAGAAATATATCAGCGCTTGTAAGAGCAATTTTGTTCCCAATTAATTGAAAATGTCCACGCAAAGAATGATCTATATTAGATGAGACAAGCGTTTTTAATACACATAGAATGGGTGAAATGAAGGAGCTAAACAACAAGAATATTTGCCAGACGATTGCACTCTTTAAAGACAAAAAAGCCCATCCTGCAAATGCTGCGATTAACCACATAAGTGGAGTGAGAGAACGACGTAAATTATCCTGCATTTTCCAACGCGTCACGAAACTTATTTGACGGTAGGAAAAAAGATAAGGCAAAAGCTGCCAATCACCGCGGACCCAACGATGATAACGCATAACATCAATATTGTAAGCGGTTGGATAGTCTTCAATGACTTCTATGCTACTTACCAGAGCAGTACGAGCATAACCTCCCTCTAAGAGATCATGGCTAAGAATAGTATTTTCTTTAATTTTGCCATCAAGCGCTTGTTCAAATGCATCAATATTATAAAGACCTTTACCGATAAAGGTGCCTTCTCCTAAAAGATCTTGATAAGTATCAGAAACAGCAAAAACATAAGGATCAATGCCACGGTTGATAGAAAAAACCCGTTGGAGAATTGATGTTTTTTTTCCTGTTGTAAGAGAAGGAATAATGCGTGGTTGTAAAATGCTATAGCCCTTTACAACCTTTCCACTTTGTGGATCAAAAACGGGATGATTGAGTGGATGGTTAAGCTTTCCAACAAGTTTCGCGACGCTCTCTGGAGTAAGACGTGTATCACAATCCAGCGTCATAACAAAACGGCAATCCATAGGAAGATGTGGATTGGGAGGATAAAAGCTTGTATTTTTATCGCCTCTTAAGAGCCGATTAAGTTCATGAAGTTTTCCTCGCTTTCGTTCCCATCCCATCCAACATTTTTCGCTTGCATTATAAAGGCGTCGGCGATGTAAAAGGAAAAAAAGAGGAAGTTCATCACGATGATAACAACTATTGAGTTTATCAATACTCTTTTGCGCATAGTGCAATAAATCAAGATCATCTTGCGTTTCTCTCAATGGAGCATCTACCCAATCTGTAATGAGCGCAAAATGAATGGCACCTTTAGGATTGGAAAGATAGTGCACTTCAAGATTGCGCACTTGTTCATCAACATTAGCGCGTGATGTCATCAAAGTAGGTACAACAACCATTGTCCGTGCATGTTTTGGAATACCTTCTTTATATTCATAACCAATGAGCTGTCTTGATGGGACAAACCACGAAACAACAGTGTTAAATAAAGCAAAAGCAGCATCCATAGCAGGAAAAAGCGCCAATACAGTAAAGCAAAAAGACATCCATTGTGTCATGCCAGATATTTGTAAAAGGGCGTAAATTACCAGCAAAAGAGCAAGCGTCAGAAAAGAGACAGGAAGGGCGATGACTCTCAATTTTGAGCAACAAGAAGCGCGTGTCCATTTTATGAGAAAGGGCGGAATATATCCACAAGCCTTTTCAAATATGCCACGACCATCATCAACAAGGTACCACCCCACACAAGAATGATGAGGCATATCTTTAGAAGTGGAATTTGCCATTTCTACAACTTTATGTGCAACTTCCAGTTCACTAAGAGGCGAAAAGCGTGAAACTTTTTCAATGACTTGTCGATAAATATTGCGTGAGTGAGCATCAATTTCAGAAAAATCACTATTTTTACGCAAAATAGAATCGACACAACTCACTGTTTCAAACCATGCTATCCAATCAACATCATCTATAGCTTTAAGAGCACGGATAATATTTCCCATGGTCACACCATCTGCTGCTTGTCGGGTATGTTCATCAGCTGTTGCAATCTCTAAGCTACTGCCTTGGCTTTTCAATTGCTTTTCAAGCCAAGTTAATGCTACGGTTGAATCGACAGATGCACTGCGCAGGCGATAGAATAAATGTGCTGAAAAAGTTGGATCAACAGTGAATGGTTTATACTGCGTAAAAAGAGAGTGTAGATTTGTTTTATTTTCTACAAGAGAAATTTTATCAGCCACTTGACTAGCAAGACGGCGCATATGTCGCGCTTTTTCGATACGGACTGAAAGACGACGGACATTTTCAATGAGCAGCATTTGCATAACAGAAGGAAGAGCCCACAATTCACCAATTGTGAGCGCACAAACTTCTTGAAATCCGTTGGTCATAGCAGTGAGTGTTTCTTGTGAAAAGCTGCTATCGGTATGCGCAATATAAAGCCAAGTTAAAGCAAAAATTCGTGGTATGCCGGCTTTGTGTGTAGAAAGAGGAAGTTGCTTTATGAAGGACTTGGGTAGATTACGACGTAGCTTTTGTATGGTTTTATCAATGGTGTAATGATTATCAATGAGCCATTGAGCAGATGGTGCGATGGTTTCATCATTTCGGGCAGCAAAATCACTGGTATGAAAGGCATGAAGAATAAGTTTAGCATTTTCATTCAATCTCTTGCGAAAATCTTCTACTCCTTCATATTCAGGGAGTAAAATTTCTTTACCAGAAGCTATATCATGCCCTAAGTTATAAAGATCTTCCTGTACCTTATAAATTGCACGAAGAGGAAAATCCGTATTAATAAAATGGTCTTTTTTCTCTTTTTGAGAAAAAAAGCACTTTATGAAAGGTCTTATGCACGTCATAATGTCCCATTGTTATTCAATTACATCGTTTTTTATTTAAATTTTAAGCATTTTATCTGAATAGTGAACCGTTGTTAGACAAAAAACAAACTTTTTGTTTTTATTTGCAAGCATTTATAATTTTTGTTTCAATAATTTAAAAATAAGCAGACAATTTCTTTAGAAAATAAAAAGGTCACTCCTAAAATGAGTGACCTTAATAATAACACTAACTTTAATGATTGATGATTAATCTTGTTCTTGTTTTTTCAAAGCTGCACCAAGAATATCACCAAGAGAAGCACCTGAATCTGTAGAACCATATTGTGCAACAGCTTCTTTTTCCTCTGCAATTTCTAAAGCTTTAATCGATACTGAAATTTTACGTGTTTTTTTATCAAATGCTGTGATGCGAGCATCAACCTTTTGCCCAATTGCGAAACGCTCAGGACGTTGCTCATCACGATCACGCGCGAGATCAGCACGCCGAATGGTTGTCTCAAGGTTGTGATCAATCAATTTCACACCAATGTCATTGTCGTTAACAGCAATCACTTCGCATGTTACAACAGCACCTTTTCGCAATTCGCCAGAAGCAGCTGCTTCTCCAACTTTATCGCTGGAAAGCTGCTTAATTCCAAGAGAAATGCGCTCTTTTTCAATGTCAACATCAAGGACCACAGCCTTAACGATATCGCCTTTATTATAAGTATCAATAACTTGTTCACCAGGACGGTTCCAATCAAGATCAGACAAATGAACCATACCGTCAACATCGCCTTCAAGCCCAATAAACAGACCAAATTCTGTTTTATTTTTAACCTCTCCTTCAATTTGCGAATTGACAGGAAATTTATTGGCAAAAGCTTCCCATGGATTTTCAAATGTTTGCTTTAAGCCAAGAGAAATACGCCGTTTAGAAGGATCAATCTCAAGAACAACCACTTCTACTTCTTGTGATGTAGACAGAATTTTTCCAGGATGAACATTTTTCTTTGTCCAGCTCATTTCAGAAACATGGATCAGCCCTTCGATTCCTGGTTCAATTTCAACAAAACCACCGTAATCAGTAATGTTGGTAACAGCACCCGTAATTTTTTTACCAATCGGATACCGGACACTGATGCTTTCCCAAGGATCACTTTCAAGCTGTTTCATTCCAAGAGAAATACGGTGCGTGTCTTGATTAATGCGAATAATCTGAACTTTAATCGTTTGGCCAATTGTGAGCACCTCAGATGGGTGATTAACACGCCGCCATGCCATATCTGTAACGTGCAAGAGACCATCAATCCCACCAAGATCAACAAAGGCACCATAATCTGTAATATTTTTCACCACACCTTCAACGATTTGGTTTTCTTCAAGATTTTGTACGATTTCTGAACGTTGCTCAGCGCGACTTTCTTCTAAGACAGTGCGACGTGAAACCACAATATTGCCACGACGACGATCCATCTTCAAAATTTCAAAGGACTGTGAATTATGCATGAGGGGTGAAACATCACGAATGGGACGAATATCAACTTGGCTGCGAGGCAAGAAAGCAACGGCACCATCAAGATCGACTGTAAAACCACCTTTTACTTGGCTAAAGATCACTCCATCAACGCGTGCACCAGCATTGAATTTTTCCTCCAAACGGACCCAACTTTCTTCGCGCCGTGCTTTTTCACGCGATAAAACAGCTTCACCCATCGCATTTTCAATGCGTTCAATGTAAACCTCAACTTCATCGCCAACTTGCAAAGAACCATCTTTTGCTTTAGCTCCAAATTCTTTGAGAGGAATACGTCCTTCGACTTTAAGACCAGCATCAATAATGGCCATGTCTTTTTCGATTGCAATAACACGACCTTTAACAACAGATCCTTCATTAAGATCATTAGTTTGAAAAGATTCTGTTAAAAGGGCTTCAAAATCCGCTGTTGTGGGATTGTATTGTGACATAAGAACTCCTAATATATACCTTGTATTATAAGGTATGAGCGCTGGGTTAGTGTTAACATAAGCAACTTCTTAGCCTTTTTCCTTGAATAAAGGAAAAAAAGTTAGCGCTAGGCTGGAAGTTACCTTAACGAATTTATCCAATTATATGCATTTTTATGATTGGATCAATAAAACTGCATGCAACTTCAAATGTTGCTTCTATACTCAATTCTGACGTATCAAGCAAGTGGGCGTTTTTTGCTGGTTTTAATGGACTTTGTTTGCGCGTTATATCGCGACTGTCGCGCTGTTCAAGTTGAGCTAGGATTTCATGATAATTTGCTTGAACACCTTTTTTTAAAATCTCTTGGTAGCGACGTTTGGCGCGTGTTTGGACATTGGCTAGAATATAAAACTTGATATCGGCATCAGGACAAACAATAGTTCCGATATCACGCCCATCAAGCACACAGCCGGGCAAAACTTTAGCAAAGTTGCGTTGTTTTTCGACAAGAATTTTGCGTACAGCAGGATTAATTGCTATTTTTGAAGCCGCTTCACCAAGTTCATGAGAAGAAAGAAGAGAAGGATTTAAGGTATTAAAATCAAGTTCTTTAGCATAAATAATAGCATTTTTTTCATCATTAAGAGCTAAATTTTGTTGTAAAAGCGTATGAGCAACACTACGATAAGTAAGACCAGTATCGAGATGGCGAAGGCGATAATGTGCAGCAATTTTGCGTGCTAAGGTTCCTTTGCCTGAGGCTGCAGGTCCATCAATGGCGATAACAAAAGGCTTCAAGCGATTTTTCCCCCAAGTTGTTTTATAAAAGGAATAAATTCTGGAAAGCTCGTAGCGATCATTCGTTTATCATCAATAGTAACAGGTTTTTCTGATACAAGCCCAAAAATGAGAAAACACATAGCAATTCGATGATCAAGATGTGTGGAGACATGTCCACCACCCAAACCTTTGGCAGAACCTTTTCCATAAACAATAAGAAAATCTTGACCTTCTTCACAGTCTACGCAATTAATTTCGAGTCCTTGAGCAACAGCAGACAGTCGATCTGATTCTTTTACACGCAACTCTTCAATTCCTAGCATTACTGTTTTGCCTTCTGCAAAGGCTGCTGCTACTGCCAAAGCAGGATATTCATCTATCATCGATGGAGCACGTTCTTTGGGCACCGTAACGCCTCTAAGGACCGATGATTTTATCCGTAGATCAGCAACATCCTCTCCACCTGTTTGACGTCGGTTCAAAAATTCAATTTGAGCACCCATTTCCCACAATGTTTCGATAAGTCCTATTCGAGAGTTATTTATCAAAACATTTTCAATGGTGATATCAGAGTCTTCTACAAGAAGGGCTGCGATAATTGGAAAAGCAGCAGAAGAAGGATCCCCCGGAATATGAATCGTTTGCCCAGTAAGATGGGGTTGACCATTAAGGTGAATCAAACGCGCACCTTCGTTATCTTTTTCTATTTCAAGTTGCGCACCGAATGCTTTTAACATTTTTTCCGTATGATCTCGTGTCAGAACTGGTTCAATAACAGTTGTAATGCCGGCGGTATTGAGTCCAGCAAGCAGGATTGCTGATTTAATTTGGGAGGAAGCTATTGGAACACGGTAACGAATCGGATTAGCCATTTTCGGACCATAAAGCGTTAAAGGAAGATGATCGTCGCGCGTTGCCTCAATTTCAACCCCCATGAGACGCAGTGGATCAAGGATACGTCCCATTGGACGTTTAGAGAGAGAAGCATCACCAATAAAGGTTGTTTTCATATGATACGGACCAACCATTCCCATAACCAAACGAGCACCTGTTCCAGCGTTTCCAAAGTCTAAAGGTTTTTGTGCAGCTAAAAGGCAACCATTCCCTGTTCCTCGTATGATCCAGAAGTCATCTTTTTTAATAATACAGGCACCCATAGCTTGCATAGCAGCAGCTGTATTGAGTACATCAGCGCTTTCAAGTAATCCATGAATATATGTCTCACCACTTGCTAATCCTCCCAATATAAGAGAGCGGTGAGAGATTGATTTATCTCCTGGTATTTGAATTTTTCCAGAGAGACTACTCGATTTATAGGTGGTTATAGGGATTGCTTTTTGCATGGAAATTCTATTTAATTCTATCTAACTTTTATGAAATTGTGCATCCTTTAGCACATGCTTTAAAAGACGTCATGAAAAAATCACTGTGGAACAGTGTATTTATCTTTGACAAAGGTATTATTTTTCGATTAAGCACCATAAAATTTATCTTTTAATGGAATAATAGTTAATCAAAGAGGCACGGTTTATGGCAAAACAAGAACTTGGAACTAAACGTGTTGATCCAGAAACAGGAAAAAAATTTTACGATCTAAATCGCGATCCTATTGTGTCGCCCTATACAGGAATTTCTTATCCGCGTTCTTACTTTGAAGTTGCAGCAGCTGAAGCAAACAATGAGGAAGAAGTTGATACTGAAGAGCTTGATACAGCACTTGAAAAATCTGCTTTTATGCTTCTTGAAGAGGATGATGAGGATTCTAAAGATGACGATCTTCCTGATTTAGAAGATAGTGATGTAGATCTTGGTGATGATGATGATACATTTTTATCTCATGATGGTGACGATGAAGATGATGACGTTACTAATATTCTCGGAGGCGGTGTTTCTAATGATGACGATGCTTAAGAGAAATAAAAAAGGACATCTTTTCCATTGAATGTAAATTCTTCTTGATCTTCAACTTTGATCGTTCTAGAAAAGTTGGAATTGTATACTGTCCTTTTGGAAAAATTTGTTTTTATAGGGGCTATAGCTCAGCTGGGAGAGCGCTTGCATGGCATGCAAGAGGTCAGCGGTTCGATCCCGCTTAGCTCCACCAAAAGGACAAACTGTTCTATCAAGGGAATCAATTATAATAAAGGATGTGTACATCAATTTAAAAGGTTTATTTGCTATTTAATCATAATTCCAATAGCGCTTGTTCCTTGCATTTTAATGATATTATAATACGTTTTTAATCATTTGTTGGATTATAAAATTTTACTGTTGCAACCGTGAAAGTAGATAATTCTTTTATGTTTTGCACAGAAATAGAAAATGTGCTGTTTAACCTACGCCTTGTCTTCAAGGACAAAATTTGAATTTCCTTTACCACAATATTTCCACAAAATCATAATATGTTGGCTACCGATATCTTTTTAAAAGGTATGAAGTACTTAAACAAAGAGTAGAGAATAAAATATTAAAATATACTTCTCAATTATTGAAAATTAGAGCTTTTTTTGAGTATTTTTAATCTGATCAGATGTCCTGCCAAAAAAATTACTCACTTTGATTAGCATCTACCTGCTCAATACTAAGGTATATTAACGCTTAAATAATATATTGAATCAATTATTTTTTTCCTTGCGCATCACAAGAAAGGTTGAGGTGTGAGAGCAAAGTAGCACCATCTTTATTGTGCTAATTCCCAATGTTGGCGATAATTCTTACATTTTAGAATGTTCATAAAAAACATTTTTAGTCTTTTCTTTCACAGTTTTTATCCACATGCCAATTGCGCTTGTTATGTGCAAGCCAATGGATTTATTGATTCAACCTCAAGAGATCTGAAACGATAAAACCCTACGTCATTCGAAATTCTTACTTTAATATGAATAACGATATATTATCTTTATAAATCAATATGCTTAAACAATTTAAGAAAAAGAATAAAAATGCTTCTCATAAATATTCTCAAATGCAAAAGCTATCACAACATTGGAGACTGACTTGTTACTTCATAGGCGCTACAAATCTTTCTCTGAATACTCCCTACCCTGAATATTCATTGTGTGTAAAGTTGCATATACCTTATCATCCTATAAACGATAGTGTTTTTACAATACAATAAGATAACTTCTTTCAATTAAGATGGACTGGATGGACGAGTATGTTTTATTTCATACAATACTAAATACACTTAGTTCTTTTGAGGACTGTAGCGCCCTCTTTATACAAAACAACGTTTTTTCGTTTAATGCATTTCTCGTTTTTTTATATTGAATATTTTACCCTTTTTATGATGCCCGAATTGCATTTGTTTTAATTGCTATTTTATACGCTTAATAAAGAAAATATTCATATAATAATCAGCCAGTAATACGCATAATGAAAATAAAAAATGATATTATATTTTAAAATTTTTCTTCAATAACCTCTAGTACTTAGCCCAATGCGAAATGCCAGCGCTAAATAGAAGATAGTTTCCATTGTAAATTTTTTAAACAAAGGAGGTAAAAATGTCGAGAGTATCTTCAAATATATTGTGTATTGCAAAAGCTTTCTGTTGCTTGAGTTTATTCTAAAAAATAACAATTTATTTCATTGAATGATCAGAAAAACGAGACAGCCTTGTCGTATCATAAAAAATTTTTCCCTCAAATGATTTTACCACATCAATTCCCTGATTGAGATTTTCAAAAATCTTCCCTAATGCCATCCACATCTTTTTAATTGCTGTTCATAGAGCCTCGATATCCTTGCCATGCGCTGTGCTGCCTGTGAGAGTGCCGTAGTGGCATGCCCGCCACTACGCGCATAAGCACCATGTCCCATATGATAATTTAAGTAAAGGCTATATGCATCATCAAATCTCACCCCATTGCGTTGAACACTTTGGCGATGATACCAAGCAACAAAATCAGCAGCATCTGCGAAATTCGTACGCCATGCAAAAGACTTTCCTGTCGAGCGAAGATACATTGCCCATGTACTGTCAAGCGCTTGAGCATAACCATAAGCTGTCGACCGACGCTTCCATGGGATAAAACCAAGTAGTTTTTTGCGTGGAGGACGTGCATTGTGACGAAAGCTCGATTCCATCTTAATGGTTGCAAGAATGATAGGCATAGGAATTCCATAGCGCATTTCCGCTCTTTGAGACACTTTACCCCAATTGTCAAAAAAACCATTTTTTTGTGCCAAAATAGCACAAGCATTATTTGTGTGGATGGGAGTGGTTGTTGCACATCCCTCTAGCAAAAACACCAGTGCCCCTAAAAACAAAAGGTGTCGCATATTCCTATTCCTCTCGTTTAAGAAATAAAACAAGATAGAGATACTAAAAAATGATTACCAATCAATAAAGAACATGATCTAACTTGTGATATTTAAGAAGCTTGCTTTGCTTTATTCCTCATCAGCAAAACGCAATGCTTGCGACTGAGCTAATGTTGTCATTTTTGTTGGTTCAGAGTAATTTTCTTTTAATTCAACAGTTTCAATGCGATTTGCCCGTTTCATAATTTTGGAGGACGATATCAAAATTCCCTCTATATCTTCACCTGCTTTGTGAAAGTGCTTCTGTAGTGCGCGAACACGCATATCCATTCGTCCAAAATCTTCCATCAATTTTGCTACTTCTGATTGAATTAAATGCGCTTGTTCACGCATCCGCGCATCTTTCATAATGGTTTGTACCACTTGGACAGAGAGCATCAACAAAGATGGTGAAACAATAATCACATGAGCTCTATTGGATTTTTGTACCAATGCCTCAAAGTCCTCATAAATTGTTGCAAAAATCGATTCAGATGGCACGAAAAGGAAAGCAGTGTCATGGGTTTCTCCAGGAATCAAATATTTTTGTGCAATATCACGAATATGGACTTCCATATTGGTACGAAATTGGCGTTCTGCCTCTTGACGCTCTTGCGCTGATTCTGCCTTACGCATAGCATTCCAAGCCTCCAGAGGGAATTTAGCATCAACAACAAGAGAAGGGGCTTTATTGGGCATATGAATGAGACAATCTGGGCGCTTTCCATTAGAAAGAACGGCCTGAAAAGCATAAGCGTTTGTTGGTAAGGCATCGGCAATAATTGCTTCCATCCGCCCCTGACCGAAAGTACCACGTGTCTGCTTATTGCTTAAAATAGACTGTAACTGAACAACTTGTCCCGTAAGCGATTGAATATTATTTTGTGCCGCATCAATCACTGCTAAACGCTCTTGCAAACGATTCAAATTTTCATAAGTGGATTTAGTCTGTACCTGAAGTGTTTGGCCTAAGCTTGTTGTCATCCCATTGAGTTGCTCACTGAGTGATTTATTCAATTCAGCCTGCCGTTGACCAAAAATTTCCGCCATCGTTTGCATTCGCCCTTGCATTTCAGCTTGTGTTTTCAGCAAGGTAGCCATCTGCATTTGTGCCTCACGTGCGCGTTCAGCAATTTCATTTTCCAAAAATGCTTTTTTTCGATGAGAATGTATCAACATAAAAAATGCCAAACAGACAAGTATAAATAAAAGCAAAAGCACTAGTTTAGAAAAAAAATCACCAGCGAGTATGGAAAAAAACGAATCAAACATAAATTGTAATATAACGCTCTTATTGTAAAAAAACGCAAGAATCCGTTATTCAATATTGACCAATAACAAACCATTGATTAATCTCTACTTATGCCTATGCCAATGAGATCTTTAATTACTTTACCTGATCCGATTTTACGGGAAGTGTCCAAACCTGTTGAGCAGGTCGATTCATTTCTCCAAAAACTTGCAGATGACATGTTGGAAACCATGTATAATGCTAAGGGCGTTGGTCTTGCTGCTATTCAAATTGGTATACCGCTACGTATGTTGGTTATAGATGTCTCTGGAAATTCTGAAGATGAGCAGAAAAAACCACTTGTTATTATCAACCCTGAAATTTTATGGCTTTCAGATGAGCGTAATATTTACAAAGAAGGTTGTCTTTCTATTCCTGATTATTTTGCAGAGGTTGAACGTCCTAAACGCCTTCGTGTTCGCTATCAGAACCGTGAAGGAAAACAAACAGAAATTGAAGCAGACGATCTCTTGGCAACTTGCTTGCAGCATGAAATTGATCATTTAGATGGGCGCCTTTTTATTGATTACATTTCAAAGATCAAACGCGATATGGTGATACGAAAATTTAAAAAACGCGCAAAAGAAAAAAACATGCAGGAAGCAGTTTTGTAATGGCTTTACGATTAAGTTTTATGGGAACACCAGATTTTTCTGTTCCTATTTTACATGCTTTACTGGATGCAGGTCATGATGTTGTTGCTGTTTATAGTCAACCCCCTCGCCCAGCAGGACGTCGAGGGCTTAAATTAATCCCCTCCGCTGTTCACACCGTAGCAAAAGAGAAATCTATACCCATCTTTACACCTCAAACACTTAAAACAATCGAACAACAGGAGCAATTTGCAGCACTTTCTGTTGATGCTGCTATTGTGGTGGCTTATGGACTCCTTTTACCCAAAGCTATTCTCGAAACGCCGCGTTTTGGTTGTTTTAATGCCCACGCTTCACTCTTACCACGTTGGCGTGGTGCTGCGCCTATTCAACGAGCAATTATGGCTGGTGATAAAGAAACAGGTATCATGATCATGAAAATGGATGAAGGACTTGATACGGGGCCTATCGCTCTTTCTCGCTCCATCCCCATTACGGATAACACCACCACTGCTGAGCTTTCAAACAGACTTTCACATATTGGCGCAGAACTTATGGTAGAGACTTTATCCACTCTTGAAAAAGGACGACTTAAACTGACCCCACAATCAGAAGAAGGCATCACCTATGCCGCCAAAATTAGAAAAGAAGAAACCCGCATTGATTGGACAAAACCAGCAGAGTTTATTCATAGGCATATTCGCGCGCTCTCTCCCTCTCCTAGTTGCTGGTGCAATATGAATATCGGTGGACGAGAAGAACGTGTAAAAATTCTTGATAGTCGCTTAACAACAGGTCCTTCTCTTGAAATTGGACGGATAGAACCAGATTCTTTGATTATCCATTGTGGGCAAGGACGGATAGAAATAACCTCTCTCCAAAGATCTGGCGGTAAAATTCTTGATAGCGCAACCTTTTTGCGAGGTGCTCATATTTCTGCTGTTTTTTAAGATGCCACGTTTTAAACTCACTCTTGAATATGATGGTTCAAATTATGCTGGTTGGCAGCGTCAAGCAAAACTTCACACGATACAAGGAGCTCTTGAACAAGCGATTTTTTGCTTTAGTGGACAACAATTGACCATAACAACAGCAGGACGAACGGATGCGGGCGTACACGCTACCGGACAAGTTGCGCATGTTGATTTTGACAAAAACTGGCTCTCCCATACTGTACGAGATGCGCTCAATGCTCTTTTACGTAAACAGGGAGAGGCGATTTCAATCTTAAATGTAGAAAATGTCCCTGATGACTTTGATGCACGATTTTCCGCAACCAAACGCCATTATCTTTTCAAAATCCTCAATCGTCGCTCTCCACCAGCTTTAAATGCCAAACGCGTGTGGTGGTTGCCAAAGCCTCTTAATGCTGACGCCATGCATGAAGCTGCGCAAAAGCTTGTAGGACAACATGATTTTACAACTTTCCGTTCAGCACATTGCCAAGCCAAAAGCCCTATTCGCACCCTTGAACGCCTCGATATTCAAAGAGAAGGTGAAGAAATTTTTCTTTATGCACAAGCTCGTTCTTTTCTTCATCATCAAATCCGTTCATTCGCAGGAAGCCTCATGGAAGTGGGTATTGGACGTTGGACAGCTCAAGATCTCGAAGCAGCTCTTCATGCTAAAGATCGTAAACGTTGTGGTGTTGTTGCCCCCCCCTCAGGACTTTATTTAACCAAAGTAGAGTATTAATGATCCTTCAAGAGTGAGCGTCTCAAAAGTCGTTAAGGCAGTTTATAAAAAGAACGAATTTCTTCAAAAGCTTCTGCTGCTGTATTAACAAATTTCACAAAATTAACATCAGTAGGAGAGATTGTACCTTGTGCAGACAGATACTCAAAATTGACAGTATTGCTCCAAAATTCTTTGCCAAACAATAAAATTGGTACCTGTTTCATACGCCCTGTCTGTACTAAAGTTAACGTCTCAAACAGTTCATCCAGAGTCCCAAATCCTCCAGGGAAAACAGCTAATGCTTTCGCTCGTACTAAAAAATGCATTTTGCGCATCCCCAAATAATGAAAATTGAAACACAAATGCGGCGACACATACGAATTAGGCTCTTGCTCATGTGGTAAAATAATATTCAAGCCAATCGTTGGGGCACCAACATCACAAGCACCACGATTTCCCGCCTCCATGATTCCTGGTCCGCCTCCCGTAACAACCACAAATTCACGATATTCTGTCGTAGCAGAATAAAGTGAGCACAAACGCGCAAACTCTCTTGCTTCATCGTAATAATGTGACATAGCATGCAAATTTTTCTTTTGTATTTCATTTTTTGCAGCCCACGCTGCTTGCCCAGGTTCAGGAATACGCGCACCACCAAACAAAACAACTGTTGATTGAATATCATATTCTTTAAGGGTTATTTCCGGCTTTAAAAATTCAAGACTAATACGTTGTGAGCGCAGCTCTGGACGCATCATAAAATCTTGATCGATATAGGCTAAACGATAAGTAGACGAACGCATTTGTGCTGAATTAGAGATTTTATGTATTTGTTGTAGAGCATCCTTCGTATGGAGAAGTGGTGTCCAGTTTTCTTGCTCTGCTTTTCTTTTTTCTTTACAGCTTTTTTTCATACACCTGTCCTACTTCCTCATCGTTTTATTGACTGAACACATTTCTTCGCGTAGTTCATAGAGAATAAATCTTGAAGCTTTCAACTTGTTTAACGGAACTCTCGTCATGACCCATATCACACAACTTGAAATTATTATCGAACAAGCTTTTGACGATCGCGATTCTATCGATACTACCACAAAAGGCGAAATACGTGAGAGTGTTGAACATGCATTGAACCTTCTTGATAAAGGTGAAATCC
Organism: Bartonella sp. CL266QHHD; assembly: GCF_042195355.1. NCBI lineage: Bacteria > Pseudomonadati > Pseudomonadota > Alphaproteobacteria > Hyphomicrobiales > Bartonellaceae > Bartonella > Bartonella sp. CL266QHHD. The sequence goes on along the minus strand of NZ_JBHIOD010000033.1, from coordinate 157,515 downwards.
GTGTTGCAGAACGACACAAAAATGGACAATGGCATGTTCATCAATGGTTGAAAAAAGCGGTTTTACTCTCTTTTCGGCTTAATCCTATGCAAATTATTACTGGTGGAATCAATGGGACACATTGGTGGGATAAAGTTCCTTCAAAATTCTCTGGTTGGCAAGAGGAAGATTTTAAAAGTGCTGATTTCCGTTCCGTTCCTGGAGCCATTGTACGTCATTCTGCTTACATTGCACCCAATGTTATATTGATGCCATCCTTTGTCAATCTTGGTGCTTTTATCGATGAGGGCACAATGGTTGATACATGGACCACCGTTGGTTCTTGTGCACAAATTGGTAAACATGTCCATCTTTCTGGCGGTGTTGGTATTGGAGGTGTTTTGGAACCACTGCAAGCAAATCCAACAATCATTGAAGATCATTGCTTTATCGGTGCTCGCTCTGAAATTGTTGAAGGCTGTATTATCCGTGAAGGTGCTGTTTTGGGAATGGGAGTCTTTATTGGAAAATCAACAAAGATTATTGATCGTACAACAGGTGAAATTTTTATTGGTGAAGTACCAGCCTATTCAGTGGTTGTACCAGGTTCTCTCCCTGGAAAACCTTTACAAAATGGTGAAGCAGGACCTAGCCTTTATTGTGCTGTTATTGTAAAACGCGTTGATCAAAAAACACGAGAAAAAACATCCATTAATGATCTTTTACGTTCTTAGACACAAGATTAATGCATAATAATATTTCATCGTTTTTTAACTTGAATAATAACCTCGAATACAAGGATTCTCTCATTTCAAATCCTTTCATAGTGAATCAATCACTATCATTTCCTGCTCGTCTCATAAACACTGTTGGTGTATGGGTAAGAAGCACTTTAAGAAAAGAATAAAAATGTCTTTAATGAATTTTCTCAAGCACCATGTGTCTTTATGACAATAAATATGGTTATGAGTTTTATGTCATTCACGGAAGCTTTACCGTTATACTTTCTACGCACGCTATCGTGAAATGAGGTCGAGTGTATTGAGAGATATTTATTAAAATACGTGCACAAATATGCAACACAAACGCATTTTGTTTAAAGCGTTCTGTTTTACATGAGAAAGTGACACCTTTACGCAATACACAAAAACATGAAGCACGGCGCAATTCTATTTAAAGTGTCCTTTAAACACCTGAACCAATCGACAAAAGCAAAAGCGCAATCAATGAGAGAAAATACTCCTTTTTTCATTATTTGTTCATTTTGAGCGCTTGAATAAATGCTGATTGTGGAATTTCTACTTTTCCAAATTGGCGCATCCGCTTTTTGCCTTCTTTTTGCTTTTCCAAAAGTTTGCGCTTACGCGTAACATCACCCCCGTAACATTTCGCTGTTACATCTTTACGCAAAGCACGAATCGTTTCGCGCGCTATAACTTTACCACCAATAGCCGCTTGAACTGGAATCTGAAACATATGCTGGGGAATAAGATCTTTCAGTTTTTCACACATGGAACGCCCGCGCTTTTCTGCAATCGTGCGGTGAACAAGCATCGATAATGCATCAATAGGCTCTCCATTCACCAAAATAGACATTTTAACTAAATCACCTTCTGCATAATCTGTCATTTGATAATCAAAAGAAGCATAACCCTTTGAGATTGATTTTAGCCGGTCATAAAAATCAAAAACAACTTCATTCAGTGGTAAATCATACGTTACCATAGCACGGGTTCCAACATAGGACAAACCAACCTGTACCCCGCGCCGCTCTTGGCATAGTTCTAAAATTGACCCAAGATAATTATCAGGAGTCATGATTGTCGCCCGAATCCACGGTTCTTCTATGGAAGAAATTTTAACCACATCAGGCATATCCGCTGGATTGTGCAACTCTTTAACAGAACCATCATTCATATTCATGCGATAAACAACCGAAGGTGCTGTCGCGATTAAATCCAAATTAAACTCACGCTCTAATCGCTCTTGAATAATTTCAAGATGCAGAAGTCCCAAAAATCCACAGCGAAAACCAAACCCCAAAGCCGCAGATGTTTCCATTTCAAAAGAAAAACTCGCATCATTTAAGCGTAATTTGCCCATGGCTGCACGCAAATCATCAAAATCGGCAGCATCAATTGGAAAAAGTCCACAAAAGACAACCGGTTGCGCAGGCTTAAAACCAGGTAAAGCATTTTCACAAGGACGGCGCTCTTCAGTAATCGTATCCCCAACCCGTGTATCTGCTACCTCTTTGATAGAAGCAGTGATAAAACCAATTTCGCCCGGTCCTAATTCATCAACCTGTACCATTTTAGGTGTAAAAACCCCAACGCGCTCAACTGGATATTTTGCTCCTGTACCCATCATACGAATGGTTTGGCCTTTTTTTAAAATACCATCTATCACCCGTACCAAAACAATAACACCAAGATATGCATCATACCAGCTATCAACCAACATTGCTTTCAAGGGATTTGCAACATCGCCTATATGTGGAGGTGGTAATTGTGCAACAATTGCCTCCAAAACATCAGGAACACCCAAACCTGTTTTTGCTGATATTTCTACTGCTTGAGATGTATCAATGCCTATTACATCTTCAATTTGTTCTTTAACACGCTCAGGTTCTGCTGCTGGAAGATCAACTTTATTGAGAACAACAACCAACTCATGGGAATTATCAATGGCTTGATAAACATTTGCTAACGTCTGCGCCTCTACGCCTTGGCTTGCATCCACCACCAACAGAGAACCTTCACAAGCTGCCAATGAACGCGAAACCTCATAAGCAAAATCCACATGACCAGGTGTATCCATAAGATTTAAAATATAGGTTTCACCATTCTTTGCCTTATAGTGTAAACGTACCGTTTGTGCTTTAATAGTAATTCCACGTTCACGCTCAATATCCATGGAATCGAGTACTTGTTCTTTCATCTCACGTGTATCAAGCCCACCTGTTATTTGAATCAAACGATCAGCTAAAGTTGATTTGCCGTGATCAATATGCGCCACGATGGAAAAATTACGAATATAATTACGATCTATTGTCATATAAGGCGATTTAGCAAAGAATAATACAAAACGCAAAGACCAATTATGTTCCGGCTTCTATCAAAATAATATAAACCTAAAAAGCTTCTCAAAACACAACTTTTTATAGCCTAAAAAATGAGGCTTTTGTTTGCTAAATTAAATCCAAGGGTGCTAAAATGATCCTTTCACATCTTATTTGATAACTCATATGCTGTAGTAAGCCGGCACCATCACACACTTTGCCAGCCTCCAATATTACGACGATCCTTTACACTTGAAAAAGTTTATAAGAGATATGCCTTTCTTGTACAGTCTTTACCCACATGCCCCCCACCCACTTGTGATGTGTAAGCAAGTGATTTGGATTGATTTAACATGAAAATGATTTGAAGTGAGAAAATTTTACGGTATTCAGGGGTCTAATTCAATGTGAATAGTGCTATATTATAATTATAAATCAATGTATTATCATATTTATATGATGGGCGTGTATATCACTTAGGCTTGCAATAAAATTCGCAAGAAATGCTTTTTTATTTGTACGCAATAATCTTCTTTTTTAGTAATCTTATATAAAATAATATGAATATCGAGGGAGTTTCTTCTCAATTTTTAAAACTTTAGAAATATGCTCTATTGAGTCATGTTTTTATATAACTCCTTCCTTCCTCCATTAAGCATAAAGCACACCAATCCTCTTCGATTCATTGGATAACACATTGATTTATAATGATCGTTTATTGTTTTGCGATTTAAATTAAAACTCTGAATATCGCGAGCCTCTCTCATTTTAAATCTTCTCATAATGAATCAATAAATTTTTTGCTTCCCCATTATAAAACAGAGCTAGTGTATGGATAAAAACGTTTAAGAAATGAGTAAAAATGCCTCTCTCTTTCAAATGCCAAAGGCTATCATAATATTGAGAACTGATAAAGAAAATGCTAGTGCCCTTTATTTTAAGTAAAATGATGATGCTCTGTGGTTTTTCTATACTTCATGCGGACTGTCAATGAATATGATGTATATTGAGAAAATTATCTTTTAAAAACGCTTTAATGTACAACGTTATGGGGATACTTTGGGCGTTCTATTTTGCATGAGAAGCGTAACTCTATTAAAGGACAAAAGAAATAACGTGCGACAGTGCGTAATTCTCATTATTCAAAAACATTACCGTAGATGTTTTTGAAAGTTGTTAAAGCCAAATTTAAACATGATCGTAAAGATGAGCGTTAATTTTTACCTTTATATCACCTCATGCTTTGGCTCAATAAAGGTTGTCTTCCCGTTTCAGAAGTTAGGCAAACAGATACATGCAAAAGCTGGAATAACTTATAGAACTTCTTAATCATCTTAATATTAAAAAAGCTTCAAAAATGAAAACTCTACAAGCAAAAATCTCATGCAATAAAATCATAATAAAAAAATGTATAGCTAATCAATTTTTTTAATTGCTTTATTTTTTTTACGCCATTGTGAAGGTTGTAATTCAGCCACAATTATCCCAATCAGAATAAGCAAACCGCCCAATAAAGCTAAGGGAGATAAATGTTCGCCAGCCAAACGCCCAACAATACCAGCCCATACCGGTTCACCTGCGTAAATGAGTGTCGCACGCGTAGGGGAAATAGACTTTTGTGCCCAATTCATAGCTAATTGAATGATGGCACTCATTAATGCCAATCCTATACCAATATTAAACCACACCCACGAAAATTCAGGGATGCTTTCACCCATCAAAGGCATACAAGCAAATGAAAAAAAACCACTAAAAAATAACTGAATAATGGTTACACGCCGACTATCAACCTTGTTCGCAAAAATTCCGATGAGTATGACTTCTCCAGCAATCGCTAAAGCGCCTAACAAAGTTAAAATTTCGCCTTTTGAAAAATCAAAATTTCCCGGCTTTTGTCCTGAAATAAATACAAGCCCAATAAAAGCGAAAATAATACCAATCCAACAAGCTAAACGGGGAGGTTTTTTAAAAACAATCCATTGCAAAATTGGAACCATCGGTACATAAAGCGCTGTGATAAAAGCTGACTGACTACTAATAATTGTTTGAAGTCCAGCTGCTTGAAAAGCATAACCAAAAAACATGGCTAAACCTATCGCCATCCCAGCGAAAACTTCATAAACAGTTATACCTTTTATAGAGCGCCAAAAAATTACCCCACATATAAGAGATGCAACAATAAAACGAAATCCAACAAAAAACAGAGGACCACTATAGCGTACCGCAATGTGAATGACTAAAAATGTAACGCCCCACAATATTGTCGCAGTAAATATTGCCAATTCTGGCTTACTTAATAAAGGATATTTAAACTGTTTTAGATTCACCATGAAAAACTTTCTCTTCCAATTTTCCCCACAATTTATGAAACAATAAGCGTTCCAACTCCCTGTTCGGTAAACAGCTCTAGTAAAACAGAATGAGGAGTTTTACCATTTAAAATGACAACACCTTCCACGCCATTTTGAAGGGCTTTTATACAAGTCTCTACTTTTGGAATCATGCCTCCTGAAATTGTCCCATTTTTAATAAATTTCTCAGCTTCAGAAACTGTCAATTCTTTTAAAAGTTTACCCTGGTTATCCAAAACACCAGGAACATCAGTGAGAAATAAAAGGCGTTTAGCCTCTAATGCACCAGCAATAGCTCCAGCAAAAATATCAGCATTAATATTATAAGTTTTACCATCGCGTCCTGGAGCCACAGGAGCAAGAACCGGTATCATTTCAGAACATGCTAAAAGATCTAGCAATGTGCGGTCAACTTCAACAGGCTCACCAACAAACCCCAAATCTAAAACACGTTCAATATGCGAATCAGGATCAATGACAGTTTTATAAGCCTTTTCGGCAAAAACCATATTGCCATCCTTGCCGCATAATCCTATTGCCCATTCTCCCTCAGCATTGATGAGAGCAACAATTTCTTTATTTATGGAACCCGCTAAAACCATTTCAACCACTTCAACGATCCGCTCATCGGTTACCCGTAATCCGTTTTCAAATCGCGATTCAATCCCCATTTTCATTAAAATTTCAGCAATTTGAGGCCCACCACCATGAACAACAACAGGATTAATCCCCGATTGCTTTAATAGAGCAATATCACGCGCAAATGCTCGCCCCAAAGCAGGATCACCCATAGCATGGCCGCCATATTTTACCACGACCGTTTCATTTTCATATTTTTGCATATAGGGTAAAGCAGACGATAAAAATGCTGCTTGTTTTTCCAAAACATCTACATCACCGTTTTTAGCATCATCCATTAATAGAGCCTCCTCATCACTTTTTACCATCTCTTAATGAAATTTAGGAAAAGTGAAAACAATAAAACCAAACTTTACTCTACCCACCCCCCCTGAAAATCGTCAATTTTCCTCTAAATTACGAAAAAGGAATAGCGAAATGAAATACAAAAACTTCCTTTAAAAATTGACAGCGAAAAATTAAACAAAATAGGCGTAAAAAAACGTCATTATTTTATGATCTTATATATAAAATTGAAAAGCAAAATTTTGAAGCTACGCTGCACATTCAACTCATTATTTTATCCCTATGGATACTTAACAATGAATAAGAATATATACAACCATTGATTTTGTAAGATAAAAATAAAGTTTCTTATAATAATAAAATTAACATATTCCTAAGATAAGAAATCACTCAACTGCTTTATAGCTTATCCCAATAAACTATAACTTTGGTTTTAAAAATTTGACTTTTTCTCAATCATTAAACATGAGGAAATGTCGATTGAACGCTCCTCATGGAGAATCATAATAAGTTGATTTATAATAATAATTTATCTTTTTATATCGTAAAATCGAAAAAAGGCTTTGCAACTTTATCCATATATTGTGATAGCTCTTCAAAAGCATCTTCGTAAAAGCATTTAATTGTTTAGATTACTCTCTTCGTAAGGTTTTATAAAACTTCTCATTTTTCATGATCGGTCATTAAGTTTTTCTTTCTGCATAGCAATACATGCTTGAATTATTCAATGTTTTTTAGAATTGTTAATTCTTTTAATGTATTATTTTAATTATGTTATTTTATGAAAAAAGATTCATTTCGTATACTTCTCTTTCCATATCACTAACAATTTCAATAATATGTCGTGCTGTTTTCTAAGCATATTGTGCTATTTTTTTATTGTATTTATTTTTTCTTTTTAAAGGTAACTTCCTCTATCTTCCCACCAACTTTTTATTATGCCAATAAATTCAATTAAGTGAATTCCATCGAATCTGTTTCCCCACAAGAGAGATACATCGAATACCTCAAAAAGTGTTTTGTTATGTCTTCTTTAGCATTAAACACACATTATCTCATTCCACAATTTCTTTGGAACAAAATAAACTTGATTATAGCGTTTTTTATTATCTGGAAGAAGTATTTATGACATCAGAAATACAAAACTAAATCCGCATCTAAAAAGACATGATTACGGCTAAAAGCTAAGATGAGGCATGTAAAAGCTATTCCAAATAAAATAACCCTTATTTTAAAGGAAGCAGTGATTAAAACTATGAAAAATGCCAAAAATAAAATCGGTTATAAGAAGTTGATACTTTATTTGAAAAAGATGGATTGCCTAACAGCTTATTTAGCGTTTCTTGGCAAGCTGCTACCTATTTTACAGTTTTATTATAGAGCCTTTAAAAAGAAATACAAAAAATACTGAATGCATAAAGGCAGTTATCATCACACTGGCAATATTTATTATCAATCACTCAATTGCGTTCTTATATGGATAAGCCCTTTTTAAAATGTCATAGACACTCAAAAATAAGACTTATCCATAAAACTCATGAAATATAAAAACTATCAGCAGCAGGAGTTTATCCTAAATTAGCTGTCTCTCTCTTTTCTTTTCAAGAAAAAATGCTTTTCAAAGATAATGAGACAATAGAAAGCTTAATGAAAATAACTTTCCCACAGTTCTCTCTAATTATTCTGAGAACATTCACATAATTTTAACCAGAAATATTTTCAAAAAATTCTTTCATACGTGAAAAAAAACCATGTGATTGCGGTGAATTTTCATGATTTGAGAGCTTTTCAAATTTTTGCAACAATTCACGTTGTTCTTGCGTTAATTTCTGCGGTGTCTCAATCGTGATATGGATGTAAAGATCACCCCTTGCTTGCTGACGGCGCAACATGGGCATACCTTTGCCTCTAAGGCGGAATTGACGTCCATTTTGTGTCCCTTCTGGAATCTTAACGCGTGCTTTAACACCATCAAGGTCGGAAACTTCAAACTCTCCTCCTAAAGCAGCTGTTACCATTGAAATAGGAACGCGACAGTGAAGATCTGCTCCTTCTCGCTGAAAAAACTCATGCGGTTTAATGGAAAGGAAAATATAAAGATCACCATTGGGGCCACCACGAATACCAGCATCACCCTCACCAGAAAGGCGAATACGCGTTCCATCTTCAATACCAGCTGGAACATTTACGCTCAATGAACGTTTTTTCTCTATGCGTCGTGTCCCCTGACATTTGGGGCATGGATCCGTAATAGTTTCACCACGTCCATGACATGAAGGACATGTTCGCTCAATAGAAAAGAAACCTTGTGCTGCACGCACACGACCAGATCCATGACATATTCCACAAACTTGCGGCTTAGAGCCCTTTCTCGCTCCTGATCCCTCACAAACATCACACGTGACGGAACTGGGAATATTAATTTCTGCAGTTTTTCCTGAAAATGCCTCTTCTAAAGTCACTTCCATATTATAACTCAAATCTGCACCACGTTCGCGACTATCACCACGCTTACGGTGTGTCCCTCCCATAATCTCACCAAAAAAGTCTTCGAAAATATCCGCAAATCCACCACCAGCAGCAAAACCGCCAAAGGGATTTGCTCCCCCTTGACCACCGCTATTTTCAAAGGCCGCATGGCCAAATCGATCATAAGCAGCACGCTTCTGAGGATCTTTAAGAACTTCATAGGCTTCGCCAATTTCTTTGAATTTTCGCTCTGCCTCTTTATCCCCCGCGTTGCGATCAGGATGATATTGCATTGCCAACTTACGAAAAGCAGATTTCAACTTTTTATCATCACATTCGCGAGTCACGCCAAGAATTTCATAATAGTTAACCTTCATCATGTATTCCTGATAATTTTTCTGTCATCCATCTTTATGGATAATATTGCTTTTAATTTATATTTTTAGCAACAAAGTTGCAACTTATCTCAAATAATAAAGCCCAGCCTTATATTTCAAAGGCCGGGTTTATAAATTAATCAACACATATGCTGACACTATTTCTTCTTATCATTAACTTCTTCAAAATCAGCATCAACAACATCATCATTCTGTGCCTCTGTTTCAGTGTCAGCGCTCGCTGCTTGTGAGGCTTCGTACATAGCCTGTCCAAGCTTCATACTGACTTCTGCTAATTTTTGCATCTTTGTTGTTACTTCTTCCGTATCACTGCCTTCAAGCGCAGATTTCAAATCAGATATTGCTGTTTCAATCTGTCCCTTTTCTTCAGCTGATACTTTATCGCCATATTCATTGAGCGACTTTTCAGTTGAATGAATAAGAGCCTCCGCTTGATTTCTAGCTTCAACACCTTCACGGCGTTTTTTATCCTCAGCCGCGTGCTCTTCTGCATCCTTTACCATTTTTTCAATATCAGCATCACTTAAACCACCTGATGCCTGAATACGAATTTGATGCTCTTTACCTGTCCCCTTATCTTTGGCCGAAACATTAACAATACCATTCGCATCGATATCAAAAGTAACTTCAATTTGAGGTATACCACGTGGTGCTGGAGGAATACCAACAAGATCAAATTGAGCCAATAACTTATTATCACTTGCCATTTCCCGTTCACCTTGGAAAACACGAATCGTCACAGCACTCTGGTTATCATCAGCTGTCGAAAAAACTTGCGATTTTTTTGTTGGGATAGTGGTATTGCGCTCAATAAGGCGTGTGAAAACCCCACCCAAGGTTTCAATACCCAAAGATAAAGGCGTTACATCTAGCAACAACACGTCTTTGACATCGCCTTGCAATACACCTCCTTGGATGGCAGCACCCATTGCGACCACTTCATCAGGATTAACACCTTTGTGTGGATCCTTACCAAAGAAGCTCTGCACGACTTGCTGAATCTTGGGCATACGTGTCATACCACCTACTAAAACAACTTCGTCAATTTCACCAGCCTTTAATCCAGCATCTTTCAACGCAGCTTTACAAGGCTCGATGGTACGCTGCACTAAATCGTCAACGAGAGATTCAAATTTTGCCCGAGTCAATTTCATTGTTAAGTGCTTGGGACCTGATTGATCTGCCGTGATAAATGGTAAATTGATTTCTGTTTGCTGTGACGAAGAAAGCTCAATCTTTGCTTTTTCTGCCGCTTCTTTTAAGCGCTGTAAAGCTAATTTATCATTTTTCAGATCAATTCCTTGCTCTTTTTTGAATTCATCTGCAAAATAACCAACTAGGCGCATATCAAAGTCTTCACCACCTAAAAACGTATCTCCATTGGTTGATTTAACTTCAAAAACGCCATCTCCAATTTCAAGAACTGAAATATCAAATGTACCACCACCAAGATCGTAAACTGCTATTGTTTTTCCGTCTTTTTTGTCCAAACCATAAGCTAAAGCAGCAGCTGTTGGCTCATTAATAATCCGTAAAACTTCAAGTCCAGCAATTTTACCCGCGTCTTTCGTAGCTTGACGTTGCGCATCATTAAAATAAGCAGGAACCGTAATAACGGCTTGTTCAACTTTTTCACCAAGATAAGATTCTGCTGTTTCCTTCATCTTTTGCAAAATCATAGCTGAAATTTGCGACGGAGAATATTTCTTTCCCGCTTCTTCAACCCATGCATCACCATTGTCACCTTTAACAATTTTATAAGGCACAAGTGCTTTATCTTTTTCAACCATAGGGTCATCAAAACGGCGCCCTATCAAACGTTTAACTGCAAAAACTGTCCCTTCAGGATTTGTCACCGCTTGCCGTTTAGCAGGCTGCCCAACAAGCCGCTCCCCCCCATCAGTAAAGGCAACAACGGAAGGTGTTGTTCGCGCTCCTTCTGAGTTTTCAATAACTTTTGCGTTTTTGCCATCCATAACAGCCACACAAGAGTTCGTTGTCCCCAAATCAATACCAATTACTTTTGCCATATTATAATCTCCATTCAGCAAGCTACCTCAACCTTCATAAAGCATCTTTTTAAGATAGCTCCTCATAACACCTAAAGCCCGTATATTGCTTCAAGCAACATAAATAATAATAAACTGCAAGTCGCAACAAGCCTTGCTGCCTCGTATATAAGAACAGGCTTTTATTGCTACAAGAGAATAATGAGAGAAACATCTCTAAAATAAAAAATTTATTTTAAAATAGGCGCTCTAATGACCCATAAATACCATATTTATGAGAGACTTGAGATCATAATATATTTTTCTTGCAATTCTCAACAAATATATCTTTCTATAAAAATTAAAAAAATAAAAGAGCGATTGCACTCTCGCTCTTGATCTTCTCATCATTGATAAAATCATACTCCCGTAAAAGCTTTTTAAAAGGCGAATAATTTATATCGCGAATATTATAAATTTTTCTTGGACTAAAATAGTCATCATATCTAATACTCACATCTGTAAAGGTATTATCCATCGATCTCCTTTCAAAAATTCTCCTTCTAACGGTCTCATTGTTTGCGGTTATTTGAAATCTATGCTTTAAACTCACCTAAAGCGTTTTTTCTTATACTATATAATTTTGAACTTTGAAAATATATAAAAATGCCTCTGTATAAACGCTTTAAAATGCCAAGAGCTGTCATAATATTAAAATTGGTAAAGTGGTTGATGATTGTTCTATATTATATTTATTAAGCAAAATAGCAGTGCATCATAGATTTTATACCATTTACAAATATTATTTATGAGATGAACACGGAAGCGTTGAGAGGTGTGTTGTCGTTGTAAACCTTACTGCCTTCCTTTAAAATCAAATAATTCTATGATTTTTATTCTCATATTCAAATCAATTTCATTTTAGTATTTCTTTCTTTTATTTTAAATAAAAGCTCTGCTAAAATAAAAAAATATTCAAAGTGTGAATCTTATGAAGGAGGGTAAATCAATGATGACATCTATTATTAAGAAAATAACAAATCTCATCTTTAAGAATATAATCCATACACAATATCCATACAAAAAGGTTATCATAAATATCGTGTGTGCTCTTCTCTTTGCTGGTATAACCCTGCCAGCAGGTGCTCAGCAATATAAACTTGGCGACATAGAAATTCTCAATCCTTGGACACGAGAAACACCTAAAGGTATAAGAGTTGGTAGCGGTTATCTCTACATTATTAATCACAGTAATACCCCAGACCGTTTGGTTTCTATTTCCACAAACGGAGTAAAAACAACAGAGATACACTCTATGGCTGTCGTTAATGATATTATGAAAATGGAAAAAATGCACAATGGCATTGAAATTCCGGGAAATGGAGAAATCACGCTTAAGCCTGGCGGTGATCATATTATGTTTATGGGGCTTTCAAAACCATTCAAGTTAGGTGATAAAATTAGCGCAAAATTGACATTTGAGAAAGCAGGAACCATTGATGTTGATTTCTCTGTAAACGCTATGAAAGTACCATCACCTTCTAAATCCTCTCTTGTTCACTAAGCTCCTTTTATATAAATACACAATAAATACACACTTTATAAAATGAAGGAGCGTGAATTTTTTTACGCTCCTTTATTTTTTGTTTAATGCCATCAGTAAAAAATTATCCTCTTTGATGAATTAACTATGGTCAATTTCAGGAATACGTAAAACTTGTCCAGGATAAATTTTATCGGGAGATTTTAGCATTGGCTTATTGGCTTCAAAAATAAATGTGTTTTTATTACCTTGCCCTTTTCCATAAACCTCTTCAGCAATTTTCCAAAGATTATCATCAGATTTAACCTCATAAAAGCGAGAAGTTTTTCTAGGCGTTGTATCTATAACCTTTAATTGATCAACATCTACAGAAGAGATACCTTGTGAATTGCCAACAACCAGCAGTGCTTTTTCAAGTGTTTCCCTGTCTGGAACTTCACCGCTTAAAATAGCTTTACCGTCTTCAACTTGAATATTGACTTTTTCTGTACCGAGTTGAAAATCATCAAATGCTCTTTTAAAATCCTTTTCTTTTGGTTCATGGTCCCCAATACCTAACTTTTCCCCTACAGTTTTAATAAAATTAAAAAATCCCATTACGACCTCCTTTCGTGTAGCAGAAACAAATTTTTGTGCATATATTGCCACATTCTTTTCTTTGCTCTTAAAACACATAGGCAGATTTTCTAAACTTCAACAATCAAAACTACATCTGTTCAATTATGAGACAAATACAATAATAAACTTTGTAATAAACCTTGATAAAAAAAGCCTTTATGAAAATTTTCTCTCAAATGAAGGGATCTTAATAGACATAGAAACATTATAAATTATGAAAGCAAAACAAGATTTTACAGTAATGACAAAAGGTTTTTTACTTTGCTACAATTTGTATCATATTTGTTTTGCAAAAAAAATATGAACTCCCATATAAATAAGTGTGGGTAATTTGCTACCACAGCAATAGAAAGGTCTAAGAAACCATGAAAGATACACCAACAATCACACAAACGATTGTACTTGTTGATGATGATCGCAATATTTTGACATCTTTATCTTTTGCGCTTGAGACAGAAGGATATCGGGTTGAAAGCTATACAGATGGAGCATCTGCACTCAAGGGTCTCACACTTCACCCTCCACACTTAGCTATTTTTGATATTAAAATGCCCCGAATGGATGGGATGGAACTTTTGCGTCGTTTGCGTCAAAAATCTGATCTTCCAGTTATTTTTCTCACCTCTAAAGATGATGAAATTGATGAATTATTTGGTCTCAAAATGGGAGCTGATGATTTTATTACTAAACCTTTCTCCCAACGTCTTCTTATTGAACGCGTGAAAGCTATTTTGCGCCGTTCTAATGCACGTAACCAACCGCTTTCTACAGGAACTTCTTCCACCTCTTCTCTCAAACGTGGAGATCTTGTGATGGATCAAGAACGCCATACCTGTACATGGAAAGATAAACCTGTTATTTTAACCGTTACGGAATTTTTGATTCTGCAAACCTTAGCACAAAGACCAGGAGTTGTAAAAAGTCGTGATGCTTTAATGGATGCTGCCTATAGTGATCAAGTCTACGTAGATGATCGCACCATTGATAGTCACATTAAACGTCTGCGTAAAAAGTTTAAACAAGTGGATGATGATTTTGCAATGATTGAAACACTTTATGGTGTAGGTTATCGTTTCCACGAGGTATAAAACTACTTTGTCGCAAAAATTTGAACGGCAATCAAATCGATGACAGACAATTCTCAACTGGAAACTTTACAAAAAACAACCGTTAATGGTACATCCTCAACGCCATTTCTTATGTTTGCTCGTTTGCATCTTCGAATACAACGTCTCTTTAGACAATTGCTTTTTTCCAGCCTTACACGTCGCATTGTTATATTAAACATTGCTGCCCTTGCCGTTTTAGTTACAGGCATTTTATACCTTAACCAATTTCGCGATGGTTTAATTGAAGCAAAAATTAAAAGTTTATGTACCCAAGGAAAAATTATTGCTGGGGCTATTGCTGCTTCTGCAACAGTAGATACAAATTCTATCCTCATTGATCCCCAAAAACTCTTAGAGTTACAGACTGGTGAAAGCGTTACACCAGCCCCTCAATCAACCGATTCTTGGGATTTTCCTATTAACCCTGAGCAAGTTGCCCCTCTTTTACGGCGTCTCATCACACCTAAAACGACAAGAGCACGTATCTATGATCGTGATGCTACTCTCCTTCTTGATTCGCGCGTTCTTTATTCTAGTGGAGAAGTTTTTAGTTATGATTTACCCCCACTTAAAACAGAACAAAACATGTGGGATCGCCTTACTTCATGGTATTCAAGCGCATTTTATGGTAAAGGTATTGCTCTTGACAGAGAACAAACAAAAACCAGTGGTATTGCTTATCCAGAAGTGTACCGCGCATTAAACGGATCTCTTGCTACGGCAAAAAGACGCAACAGACAAGGGCAATTAATTGTTTCTGTTGCCGTTCCTGTTCAACGCTATCGCGCAGTGGTTGGAGCTCTTCTTCTTTCAACCACTGGTTCCGATATTGATAACATTGTAAAAGGCGAAAGACTGGTTATCTTTAAAGTTTTTGCCGTTGTAGGTAGCGTACTTTTGGTTCTTTCTCTCTTTTTGGCCCATACGATTGCCCATCCATTAAGTAAATTATCTGCCTCGGCTAATCGAGTGCGTAATGGCAATAATCAGCGTGTAGAAATTCCTGATTTTTCAATGCGTGAAGATGAAATTGGTCACCTTTCAACTTCTATTCGTGATATGACCAATGCCCTTTATATGCGTATTGAAGCCATTGAACGCTTTGCTGCTGATGTAAGCCACGAATTAAAAAATCCTCTCACCTCTCTACGCAGTGCTGTTGAAACGCTCCCTCTGGCTAAAAATGAAGAAGCACAAGAGAAATTGCTTGAAATTATTCAACATGATGTGCGCCGCCTTGATCGGTTGATTACAGATATTTCTGATGCATCACGGCTCGATGCAGAGCTTGCACGAGAAACCGCAGAGATTGTTGATATGACACCGCTTTTGGAAAGTCTTGTTCATGCTGTTCAGGAAGTGTATCGTAATACGCAAACCATTGATATAAGCCTTAATATTGTCCCACGTCCTCATGGAAAAGCCTATCTTGTATTGGGACACGAACTCCGTTTAGGACAAGTGATTTCAAATCTTCTTGAAAATGCGCGTTCTTTTATTCCTCGGAATCGTGGCAAAATTTGCATTACTATGAAAAGTCATGCTTCAACCCTTATTTTAACCATTGAAGATAATGGCCCAGGTATTCGTTCAGAAAATATTGAACGCATTTTTGAACGTTTTTATACAGATCGACCAAATGAAGATGCTTTTGGGCAAAACTCTGGACTTGGCCTTTCTATTAGTCGCCAAATCATCGAAGCTCATAATGGGACAATTACAGCCGAAAATATTATTGATCCTACACTTGGGAAGTGTAAAACTGGTGCACGTTTTACTATTATGCTTCCGCTTGCTAAATAAATCTTTTATCCAAAGTAAAAGACATGAAAACAAAATGTGAAATACTCCACGCAAATTGCCTTCAACTAGGCGGCAAGGGGCTGTTAATTATAGGTCCATCGGGATCAGGAAAATCAACCCTCACCCTTTCTTTGCTTGACCGCGCTGAGTGGTCAAAACGTGAAGCGAAGCTTATCAGTGATGATTATACAATGTTGCGTGCGGAAAATGGAAAGCTTCACGGATACACTCCCGATAATTTAGAGGGCGGCATCGAGATTCGTGGCGTTGGTCTTTATATGATAGAATTTGAAAAGCACACAACTATCGATTGTGTTATTTTTCTCGGTCCGGAATATGAACGTTTTTCCACAAATAAAACTTTTCAATTTGAAAATTTGCACATTCCTCTTTTAAAACTTCCCTCTCTTCGTGAAGCCGATTGTACCGCCATTTGTCAAGCTATTGAAGCATTTTTGTTTAAAAAAATATGGCAAAAATCTGTCTAATTTTTTTCTAAAGATAAAAAAATCACAATTTTTGCCTTTTTTTTGCAAATTTTTCTTGGCAGCAAGATAAAGCCTTGTACAATGTCTTTCCCACCAATATGGTTGGGTCTTATTAGTTAACAGGAGTTTGCGTAAATGATTGGACTCGTGCTTGTAACGCACGGTGAGCTGGCTGTCGAATTTTTACATGCCGTGGAACATGTTGTTGGAGTACAAGAAAAGTTCGCAACAATATGCGTTTATCCCGATGACGATATAGATCAGCGCCGAGGTGATATTATAGCCGCAGTAACCGATACAGATACGGATCATGGCGTCATCATATTAACAGATGTGTTCGGTGGAACACCATCAAATATAGCTATTCCTGCTATTGAAAAAGGACGCGTTGAAATGATTGCGGGTGTTAATTTGCCCATGCTTATTAAACTGATTTCTATTCGCAAATGTCCGGATATTTCATTATCAGACGCGTTAAGAATAGCACAAGAAGCAGGGCGTAAATATATTAATGTACCAAGTATGATTAGCGGATAATAAAATACCAATGTTTTCCAAAGATACCCTCCCGTGTATAAGTCGTCATTTCAATATCTGTAATAAACGTGGGTTACATGCACGTGCTTCTGCAAAATTTGTACAAACTGTTGACAATTTTAATGTTACTGTTGAAGTTGAAAAAGATGGAAAAATTGTTGGCGGATCATCAATTATGGGACTTATGATGCTAGCGGCTTCATCCGGTTGCAACCTCACCATTCGTGTTTCAGGACCAGAAGCAACAGATGCTCTTAATGCTCTTGAAAAGCTCATCAATAACAACTTTGGAGAGGAAAACTAGTGCTTTTTCATCATAAACAAGGATGATAATTCTTAGAAAATAGGAACTTTCCATCATTATTTTGAAATTTAATTTCTCTTCCCGCTTTTATACCAATATTCATATCCATTATGGATTGGTATAATTATCATAAATGTAAAAGCTTATAGTAATTTTGTTATGCTGGTTTTTTTCTTCCTTTCCTAACATTATTTGACCAATTTGAATAGTTTTGCGTATTATGGCTATTCCCCGACTTAATCATATAATTAAATCTTTACAGAAAAGAGAACTCTTCACCTTGTATTAGAATATGCTTTATTTTAGGCTAAAGATAAATGTCAAAATAATTTCGCACATCAACAATCTATCAACTTTTCTTATTTTCTGCTAACTTTGTAGCCTTTATAATACACAAGTAATCTTCCATTGCACATCATTGTGATACAGATCATGAAAACGCAATTCTTATCAATGTCATAACCATTTTCTTAAAACGAATAAGCTTTGTACGCTCATAATTATAGTAAGCATTTTTTAGACATTCTTTTTCTATACTATTGCCTTGTTTTATGTGGTACGTGCCCCGCCCTTATTATCTATATTGCGCTTGGGATAGCATCTTTCATTATAAGGAGATAATATCATGGGTCGTCTATTTAGTGCTCTCCAGATTCCTCAACAAACAACAAAAGCCCTCGTATCATTGCAAAATGGCTTACCAAAAGCGCAATGGATCAACCCGCAAAATTTTCATGTCACCTTATCTTTTTTTGGCGAAGTTGAAAGTTCTACAGCAGATGAAATTATGCATACCTTTAACACTATAGAACTTCCTTCTTTTACGCTACAGATAAAGGGTTTTGAAGTTTTTGGTTCAGAAAATGCTCCCCATTCTCTTGTGGTTCGCATTGAACCTTGTGAAAAGCTTACTCTTTTACATGAAAAGATGCAATATATTCGGAATAAATTAGAGTTAAAGCCTGATGAAAGACTGTTTATTCCGCATATCACTCTTGCACGAATATTTGATATTAATCTTAAAGATCTTTCTTCTTATCTATCTTTTCAAGATGATTTTTTTGTCCCTCCTTTTGAAGTTGATCATTTTGTTTTATTGTTATCGGCCTCTCCCTTAAATAAGGCTCCCTATATTGTAAAAGGAAATTGGCCACTTCAAAAATAAAAGGGTGTTTGTCACACCCTTTAAAAACTCTTTGAGAAAAGACCCTATATATATGAAACTGCAGGGAATACTGCATTTTACGATAGAGGTTTGTTATTGATGTGTTTTAAGCCGAATCAGCTTCAACAGAAGCTTCTTTTGCTCCTCCTTTAGCTACACCCACTATAGCTGGACGTAACACCCTTTCCCCGATAATATAACCTGCCTGAACCACTTGTTGAACAGTATTATCTGGAACATCAGCATTGGGAATTTCAAACATCGCTTGATGAAAGTGAGGATCAAATTTTTGCCCCTCTGGATGAATTTTTTGCACCCCATGACGTTCTAATGCTGCCATCATGGCACGTTCAGTCATTTCAACGCCTTCTGCCAATGATTTCAAACCAGCATCACTCTCCCGTGCACCTTCTGGAATGGCTTCCAAAGCACGATTGAGATTGTCAGAAACCGATAACATATCCCGTGCAAAATTAGCAATGGAATAAGCCTTTGCATCCGCCACATCTCGCATAGTACGGCGTCGAAGATTTTCCATATCTGCAACAAGACGTAAAAGCTGATCTTTCAGTTCTTTATTTTCATCCTGCAAAGACGCTAAAAGATCACTAACCTCATTGCTTTCTGTTTCAATGACTTCGTGTTCCTCTGTTTTATGTGTTTTTAAAAATTCATCGGCTGCCTGTTTAAGTGTATTACGATCAGCTGGATTTTTTAAATCACAATTTTCAAATGAAGCGTCAGTAAATTTGTTTTTTTCATCAGACATAAAAATTTTATTCCTTCATAAGATTCGTTATTCTCGATATCGAAATTCTACAGACAAAAATCAAGGGGTAGCGATGTATATAATACAATGAGCTTTTATAGTACAAATACTTACTTGCATCGTTTTAACGCAATAACTGTGACACAAGTTGAGCTGTATAATCAACCATGGGCACAATCCTTGCATAATTAAGCCGTGTAGGACCAATAACACCTAAAGCACCAATGACTCTTTGTTGTGAATCTCGATAAGGTGCTACAACTAAAGAAGAACCAGAAAGAGAAAATAACTTATTTTCTGAACCAATAAAAATTCTAACCCCAGAACCTTCATCCGTTAAATCGAGAAGCTGTGCCATACTCTCGCGCGTTTCAAGATCATCAAACAAATGGCGTAACCGTTCTAAATCTTCTTCTGCTTTTACATCTTCAAGTAAATTGCTACGCCCGCGAACAATGAGGTGTATTTTATGATCAGCATCTTCTCCTCCCCAAAGAGCTAATCCCGTTTCAACAAGATGATGTGATAAATCATCAAGTGCGGCCCTTGTTTCTGCGCATAAGCGGGCAATTTCCCCTTTAGCTTCACTCAATGTACGCCCTTGAATATGGGCATTGAGAAAATTCGTTGCTTCCGTCAATTGTGCATGGGTAACCCCTTCTGGTAAATGAACAATACGATTTTCAACTTCACCTTGTTGAGTCACCAAAACGGCAAGAGCGTGCTCCCTATCAAGGCGCACAAATTCAATATGTTTCAATGTTCCTTCTTGTTTTGTTGCTAAAACAAGCCCTGCCCCACGTGAAAGATCTGAAAGAACTCGGCTTGCTTGAACAAGAAAATGTTCAACCGATTGTGCATGACCAGCCTCTTTGACTTGCATTTCAATATTTTCTCGCTCTTCGTTTGGCAAATCACCCGCTTCCATAAATGCATCAACAAAAAAGCGTAAACCTGATTGTGTCGGCATTCGACCCGCAGAAACATGTGGTGCATAAATCAAACCGAGATGTTCAAGATCACTCATCACATTGCGAATCGTCGCAGGCGATAATGTCTGTTGTAAAAGCCGCGAAAGATTACGTGACCCTACAGGTTCACCATCATTAAGATAAGCTTCAACAATATGGCGAAAAATATCACGCGAACGTTCATCAAGATATTTTAGTTCATTATCAATAGTTTTGTGCTTCATCACAATTGTTTCACTACTTTTAAAATCCTCATCTCTTATATAAGTTTTGTCAAGGTTTGGTCAAATAGTCTAAAGTAGTATAAAAATATATTATCCTATTGAGCTGTAAAATGCTACCTTTCAGAGTGATGCTTGATAAATTACGCAGGAAATATTTTTTGTTAGAGTGTGTGAGAAATATTTAAGATAAGAGTTGATCTGTAAAGTGGTCTGCTGTAGGGACTTATCAAGAGAATCTAGATTGATTAAAAACCGCTGTAGATAGAAAATTTCACCCTTTAGAGCAAGCAGGAAATTGGAAATTTACCATAAAAATGCTATCATAAATAAAGAGATGTCTTTCATATCTTTGCAAGGTTATCTTCATACAAGATAAAAAATTTTATTGGAATAAAATATCATTAAACGTGTAAAATAATCATATCATGTAAAATGTGTGTGTATGAGCATTAAAGTCGGTTTTTAGCACAAAAATAATTCCCCTTTCATTTTTGGAGAAATCTATATGAGAAGCATAGCAGATAAAAAACTTGTCATTGCTACACATAACACCGGAAAATTGCATGAAATCACTACTTTAATTACGCCTTTCGGTTTACTAATACAATCGGCAAAAGAACTGGGCTTGCCAGAACCAAAAGAAACGGGAAAAACATTTGAAGAAAATGCTTATATTAAAGCTTTTTCAGCAGCAAAAAAAACAGGACTTCCTGCCCTATCTGATGATTCAGGCTTAGAGGTAGATGCATTGGAGGGTGCGCCAGGCGTTTATACCGCTGATTGGGCAATTCAAGCCGATGGTACACGTAATTTTCCAAAAGCTATGAAAAAAATAGAAAATGAACTCCAAAAAGTCGGAGCACGAGAAAAAAGTCAACGGAAATGCCGTTTTATATCCGTCATTTGCATTGCATGGCCTGATGCTCATGCAGATTACTTCCGTGGATGCGTTGAAGGAACGTTCATTTGGCCTCCACGGGGAGATAAAGGCTTTGGTTTTGATCCTATTTTTTTACCCGATGGATGTGAAAATACCTTTGGAGAAATGTCAACAGAGCAAAAACACAACTGGAAACGTAATGATATTCCCCCTCTTTCACATCGCGCACGTGCTTTCAAACTTTTGGCAGAAAACCTTTTAGCATTCTCATGAAAGAACCTTTTGGCATTTACATTCATTGGCCCTTTTGTGCAGCTAAATGTCCTTATTGTGACTTTAATTCGCATGTTCGCATCCATGGTGTTGATCAACCACGTTTTGTCACCGCCTTTAAGCGCGAAATAGAAACGCAATACCACAAAATAGGCCCACGCCATATTACAAGTATTTTTATTGGTGGAGGAACCCCTTCCCTTATGGAGCCGCAAACTGTCGATGCCCTATTGCAAGCACTTGCAAAAAAATGGGTAGTCGATGATAAAGTTGAAATTACATTAGAAGCTAATCCATCCAGTGTGGAAGCAGAGCGCTTTCGTGGATACCGTGCGGCAGGTGTTAATCGCTTATCTCTAGGGATACAAGCGCTCAATGATAAAGCATTGCGCAAACTTGGCCGACTCCATAATGTGGAACAAGCTCTTTGTGCCATTGCTTTAGCACGACAAATTTTTCCACGTTTATCCTTTGATCTCATTTATGCCCGCCCCGAACAAACCCTTGAACAATGGAAATCTGAACTTGTACAAGCAATTGATTTAGCAGCGGACCATCTTTCTCTTTATCAATTGACGATCGAAGAAGGAACCGCCTTTAAACGGCTTCATGATGCAGGAAGACTTATCCTTCCCCCATCAGAGCTAGCAGCAGATCTGTATCATCTTACTCAAGAAATAACGGCACTACATGGACTTCCTGCCTATGAAATCTCAAACCATGCAATGCCCGGTGCCGAATCAGCACACAATCTTCTTTATTGGCGTTATCACCAATATGCAGGCTTTGGTCCAGGAGCACATGGACGTTTCATTGAGCACGCATCGAATCATTCCTCTTTCTGTTCAAAAACATTGTCATCACACCTTGAAAACCGCGAACGTTATGTCACAATAAATGAAAAGCATCCCGAACAGTGGCTTAATTTGGTAGAAACAACAGGACATGGCTGTATTGAAACGGAACATTTAACCACTGAACAACAGGCAAATGAAATGCTCCTTATGGGATTACGCCTTTGCGAAGGCTTAGAACTTATACGCTATGAAACCTTAAGCCCTAAACGTATCCCAATGGAAAAACTGATCGATTTACAACACCAAGAATTGATAGAAATGGTGGATAACCAACGCTTAAAAGCAACAACCAAAGGACGTATTGTTCTTGATCACATCATCAGCCAACTTGCAAATTAAAGTTTTTATAACAACATACTTATTTTAATCATAATTATCATTTTTCATAGCAAGGTGAGATTAGAATATTGTGAGCTTCTCTCATTTCAAAACTATTTATAGCAAGTTAGTTATCGCCATTTGCTTACACCTTAAAAATAGAGAAGCATGTGGATAAAAACTATAAAAAAGGAGTAAAAAGGCCTCTTATGAACACTCTTAAGTGCTAAAAGCTATTGCAATATTTTGAGCTAGAAAGTGTATGGTGCTCTAACTTTATTTTTCATAAACATAAAGATGGGGAGGCATTATAGATTTTATATTACAACATTCATAAGCACCGTAGTAGCACAAATGTGACAAACATTGAGAAAATTCCTCTAAAACAAATACGTGAATGCATAACACGATAATGTATTTTTTCTTTATGAAATCGTGGCACCATTAAAAGAACCATAGAAATAAGCATGAAACCATGCATCAATTTTTGATTATGTAAAAAGATCTTACTCTATTTACTTTTGAAAACCGTAAAGCCGAATAAAAAAGAAAGTAAAAAAGCACGCTGATTTTCACCTTTATACCTTTATATTTTTCCTCAATGAAATTGTATGTCTGTTTCAGAGATTATAAAAAATAGATATACGCAATACTTTTATCCTATTCTGGCATGTAAAAGCGGTTATCGCAAAAAGTACTGAACCAATATTTATTTGAGATACGCGGCTGTATGATTGGTATTGATTTATAGGTCACAGCAAAATCACGAGCTTTATTAAACAAATAATGCACTCAAATGGCAAATATACCCGATATGAATCGAGATTGCTTTGTTAGCGAGCGAAACGACGTTAATCCCATATAATCTTACTTGTATGCATAATGCTTATGAGTATCTGTACGCGTCCTTTAAGGTTATTTTATTAAAAAATTGAGAATAATACTAGGACAATCCTTGGCTCAAGAAGTCAACGTGCTGCTACAAAAAATTCTGTGTATCTTTATCATAACCAAGATTAAAGCTGATTAAATAAGCTCACCTTCTATCTCGTAATGATTTTGCAACGGAAGTTCTTGGGGACAAAAAAAGCATGGCAAAATATATGAAATAAAACAAACTTAAAGCGCTTTTCCTATAGGCTTTATTCTAAGAGAGTCTAATTGGAACAAGAAGTACCTTTTATGAGAGTGCAGAAAACATATCAAAACATGAGCTGTGAATGAGCGCATTTATGTTGTACGAACTTTTTACAATAGCAGCATGTTTTTGTGTGTCTTTATGGCTTCAACCTGTCATCACACAATGATGATATAATATTCATTGTTTTCCATATATGATTGCGTGTGACTTCCTTTCTACACTTTAAAGAACGAATATTTTCAATCCAATATGGTCTAAACAGTTCTACTTCTTCAAGCAGGTCTCTCTTGGCTTTCCAATTATGTAATTCACTTAACTAAAAACTCTACAGGCAAGAATCCCAACTTAAGAATATTCATCACTTACTCTAAAACCACTTAATATATTAAGTCTTACGAGACTCATATCACCACACCTTAAATGTCAATATCTTATAGCTCAACAAGATAAAGGTATTTTTGAACCAAAAATCTTTTCTTTATGCAAAAAATTCAATAATAAAACGCTCATAAATAGCAGTAAGAGTTTCCACTGCATCAAGGGCCACACACTCATCTACCATATGCATCGTTTGCCCTGGTAAGCCAAATTCAATCACTGGGCAATAATCCTTAATAAATCGCGCATCTGAAGTACCACCAGAAGTGGAACATTCTGGTATATTCCCTGTTACACTTTTAATAGCATTGGATAAAGTTTGAATGAGTTTATCATTTTTGGTCAAAAAAACATCTCCTAAACTTGGAATCCATTCAAGCTGATAAGAGGGATATTGGTCACCATTGTTTTTTGATTGCACCAAAGCAAGACGCTTTTCAATTTCCTTCATCAGTGTTTCTTTTGTCCAAAGATCATTGTAGCGTATATTAAAATGAACTGTTGTCTGCGCTGGGATAACATTGACCGCTAAATTACCAGTATCAATGCTTGTTAGCTCTAGATTACTGGGTTGAAAATTCTCTGTCCCTTTATCTAAAGCAGTTTGTGTCAATGCTTGAATAAGCTTACTTGCCAAAGGCAAGGGATTAGCAGCCCGCTCTGGAAAAGCAACATGACCTTGGCGACCTTTCACGGTAATGATACCAGAAATCGATCCGCGGCGACCGATTTTGATGACATCCCCAACAGTCTTTACACTTGTTGGTTCCCCCACAAGAGCCGCGGTCCATTTTTCGCCTTTTTTTTCTGCCCATTTGAGAAGTTTGACGGTACCATTAACAGCAGGTCCCTCTTCATCACCGGTAATCAAAAAACTTACCATTCCTTTAATGGATCGTTTCTCAAGAACTCGCGCTAGCGCCGCAATAAAACAAGCGATTCCGCCCTTCATATCAACAGCACCCCGCCCATATAATTTCCCCTGATCTATGACAGCTTCAAAAGGTGAATAAGTCCAATCTTCCAATGCACCTGGTGGTACGACATCTGTATGACCCGCAAACATAAGATGGGGTCCTTCATTTCCCATTTTTGCATAAAGATTTTCAACATTATCTGTATTTTTATCCGTAAAAATAGGGCGCTCGACGTGAAATCCCATTTTTTTCAAAAATTGTTCCAAAGTTGATAAAGCCCCCGCTTCATGAGGTGTAACAGAAGGACAACGGATAAGTCTCTTTAGTAGCTGAAGTGGATCTGTAAGAACAGGCATAAGGTCCCTTCCCATTTTTTATAAGTCATCGGAACTTAAGGTTATTACGCTGAATTACAAAAAAGATAAAGAAAAAACATTGAAGACACTCAGCAAACCAAGCAGGGGAGAACAATCGTGCTGAGAGCTTCAATGGCTTCCTCATTATAAATGAGCAAGCACACACACAACAAAACACTCAACAAAAAGTTCCGTTAAATGTTGCCTTCATTTGAAAGTTTTTTACGCCTCTAAATTATATGAATCAAAATTAATTGCTTGCAATCTATGGGCATTTTCCTTCAACCAAGCACGGTACGTTTTACTATCAGGACATAGCTCTTCACAAAGAGCCCAAAATCTCGGTCCGTGATTCATTTCAACAAGATGAGCAACCTCATGAGCAACAACATATTCCACAACTTCTTTTGGTGCCATAACAAGGCGCCAAGAAAAAGAAAGACGCTTATCTATTGAACAAGATCCCCAACGACTTCTCGTATCTTTATAACAAATTGATTTGACTTTACGCTCTACTTTATGGGCATAATGTGCCACCAAAGGTGTTATAATAAGTGCTGCTTGTTTTTTCAAAACGTCAGCAATGCGTCTTGGGAGATATTCTAATTGACCATAAACAATAATTTTAGGTCCTTGCTCCGCATCTGCTGTAAGGATTTCTGTTACCCCACGCCCTTCTCTATGCTTTATGGTATGGGAAACACCTAATAAAGGAATC
Organism: Bartonella sp. CL266QHHD; assembly: GCF_042195355.1. Taxonomy (NCBI): domain Bacteria; kingdom Pseudomonadati; phylum Pseudomonadota; class Alphaproteobacteria; order Hyphomicrobiales; family Bartonellaceae; genus Bartonella; species Bartonella sp. CL266QHHD. The sequence goes on along the minus strand of NZ_JBHIOD010000033.1, from coordinate 130,976 downwards.
ATTGCCCCCTCTTTGAGATAAGCATTTTCATGAGAGATTTGTAAACGAGCAAGACGTGCCTCAATCCAAGATCGATGCTTTTCAATAAAACTTTGAATCGTACAGAGACTTATCGCTGGTGGTGTTGTTACACAAATCTCTTGACTGCTGGCATCAATACGTAAGGTAAGACGGCGTGCATACTTATTTTCCCGCACCCGTACAGGCACAGAGCGATCAGAAAAAATAAAATGCTGCTTAGAAATGCTCATATATTTTTATCTTCATCAATAAATGTACCCCTTATTTTGCATTAATCTGATTAATAAAAGATCTCAATACTGTTTCAAGGCAATCTAAATCTTGTGGACGAGAAAAGCGATGATCTGCATCACGAACAAGTGTCAACGTTACATCATGGAGAGGTAAATGATCAAGTAAAGTCAATGTATGCTGATAGGGAATATCTTCATCTTCCATCCCTTGTAGAATATGGACTGGACACCCAACATCAATGCATCCTTTCATAACACAATTTTCGCGCCCATCTTCAATTAATTTTTTTGTAAAGGGCATTGGCTCTGTATCATCAACAGCAGGTCGTTCAATATAGCCTTTTTCTTCCAAAATCTTCCATTCTTCTGGGCCTAATTTTGGTTCCACCAATGTTTGTGTAAAATCAGGCGCTGGAGCAATCAATATCATGCCAGCAAGCTTCTTATTTTTCTGTGCTAGCATCATAGCAAGCCTTAGTGCAATCCACCCACCCATAGAGGAACCAATCAAAATTTGTGGACCCTCACAATAGGTTTCAAAAGTCGCTAAACTTTCCTTAACCCAACGCGAAATTGTTCCTTGAAAAAAATCACCTTCAGATTCTCCATGTCCAGAATAATCATAACGTAAACAAGACAAATCATTCTTCTGAGCAAACTGATCAACTAACGTTGCCTTACTTCCCAACATATCGGATTGATAGCCAGGAAGCCAAACCAAACCTGGAGATTGGCGCCCCTTGCGATAACGTACTGCAAGTGTGGTGTTCTCAAACGAAAAAAACTGACAAGGAATATGTTGATCCATGATTCTTTATCCTCCATAAAACAATTTCTTTAAATTAAGAGAAAACTTTTATAATCTAAATCATTCCAAAAAGTAATAAATCAAATAATGAAAATAACACGAATTATAGTTGTTTTTAGGTGCATAATTGTATATTAAATTAACTGTAGTTGAATCAAAATTTAAGGAGCATAAACCATTCGTAAACCGTTTAAAATGACACCTACCCAAAAAGACGGACCACGTTCAAATAAGGATATTCGGGTACCTCATGTTCAGCTTATCAATGATGAGGGACAACATCAGGGAGTTGTTGCGATACAAGAAGCTCTTGCTATGGCTGCAGATGCGGGACTTGATTTGGTTGAGATTGTACCAAATGCAGAGCCACCCGTATGTAAAATCATCGATTTGGGAAAATTAAAATATCAAACCCAAAAAAAAGCTGCTGAAACACGTAAGAAGCAAAAAGTCATCGAAATCAAAGAGATTAAGATGCGCCCAAATGTTGATGTCCATGATTATGGAGTCAAGCTCAAGGCTGTTCATCGCTTTATTGATCATGGTGATAAAGTAAAGATTACTTTGCGTTTTCGTGGTCGTGAGATGGCTCACCAAGATCTTGGATTAAAGCTTCTTCAGCGTGTGAAAGAAGATACAAGTGAAATTGCCAAAATCGAATTGGAGCCAAAGCTTGAAGGCCGGCAAATGATGATGGTGATAGCACCTAAATAGTTTTGCATTGAAATAATATTCGCATGCAACTCATTAGCATGGGCGTATGGTATTTTTAGAAGCACCACATAGAGTTTTTGTGGTGCTTTTAAGGTTTTATAAATGTGTATAAAGCCTTTTAAGAGTTTAATAATGCTTGATCGATTTATAAGAAGAATTCGTTATTTTGCATATTAAATGAGAAAGCTCAAACATCGTAAGGCCTTCTTATTTCAAGCACTCTTATCATGCAATGCGGCGAAATTGTTTGCTTACACATCACAAATGGAGATGATACATAAAAAATTATTAAAAAAGCAGAAATGTTTTTTGTGAGCCATTTCAAGTGCCAAAGGCTATCACAATATGGAAATTGGTAAATACAATAGTGAGACTCGCCGGTATCTTTTATTGAAAACTAAAAATAATGATGAACAACGAATTTTCGTTATACCTTTTACAGAAACTTTGCACTACATTCTTCACTCTCGCCGTCGTGAAATTGATATGATGAGCCTTGAAAGAAAAGACTATTTTTGTAAAAAAGATTAAGGGGCTTTTTAATTAAGAGTGTTTCAATCTTGCATAAAATAATGAGAGAATATAGAAGCACTTCATGGCTAAAAAACAAATTTCCTCTTTCGACAAACATCTTATTATCCGCCTTTTACGAGAAAATTTTCGTAAACATATGCGTTGGTACAGTGCGGCTATCTTCTCAATGATCATCATTTCTTGTACCACAGCAACCAGTGCATGGATTATGCGGGATGTTGTTAATCAGATTATTGATGCACAAAATTTTCCTATGATTGTTTTGATTTCTAGCTTCATTGCTTTTATCTTTATTCTCAAAGGAGTTGCAACTTTTTTCCAAACTTACTTTCTAAACAAAGCAGGCAACAGTATCATTGCTGAACAACAGCGTAAAATTTTTGCACGACTTATGGAACAAGGAGTCTCTTTTTATCATAATAACACTTCATCTGATCTTCTTGTTCGTGTAACTCATAATGCAACAGCCGTACGTAATATAATTGATACTATTATCACAACTTTTGTACGTGATTTGCTTTCCGTTAGTGGTCTGTTGCTTGTCATGTTCATTCAAAACTTTGTGTTAATCTCCATTACTTTAATCGTAGGACCACTAGCTTTTTTAGGCGTTCGAATGGCTTTAAAACGCGTTCGCAGCTTGATGGAAAAAGAGCTCCTTTCACTTGGTGAAATTATCAAAATCGTACAGGAAACGGCTGTTGGTATTCGAATCATCAAGGCCTTTTCACTAGAAGAAGTCATGAAAAAACGGATGGACAAAGCCATTTGTGATGTTGAAAAACAAACAAACAGTATTGCAACACTCGAAGCTATTACCAATCCAATTATGGAAACACTCACGGGTGTTGCCATTGCAGGTATTATTTGTTTTTCCGGTTATCTTGCAACCCAACGCGCAGGTGTTCAAGGTGAATTTATGTCCTTTATTGTTGCTTTACTTTTAGCTTATGAACCCGCAAAAAGACTAGCAAATGTACGTGTTAAAATTGAATCTGGCTTGGTCAATATCCGTACGATGTTTGAAATACTCGATTGTCCCCTTACAGTTGTAGAACATAAAGAAGCTAAAGATCTGAATAAAACGCAAGGAACTATTCGTTTCGAACATGTTTCTTTTGCATACACTAATAACAAAATGATATTGAAAGACATCAATCTAGAAATAGAAGCCGGAAAAATGACAGCATTGGTGGGACCATCCGGTTCGGGAAAATCAACCCTTATCAACCTTATTATGCGCCTCTATGACCCCACAAAAGGACGCATATTGATTAATGATCAAGACATTCGCTACACAACATTTCGCTCTCTGAGAAACCTGATGGCCTATGTAGGACAGGATACTTTTCTCTTTCAAGGAACTGTTAAATATAATATCGGGCTTGGAAAAGAAGGGGCTAGTGATGACGAAATTATCGAAGCAGCAAAAGCAGCAAATGCTCATGACTTTATTATGAGTTTGCCAAATGGTTATGATACACAGATAGGTGATAATGGCTGTAATCTTTCAGGGGGGCAAAAACAACGACTCGCTATCGCTAGAGCAATGATTCACGATAGTGAAATTCTGATTCTTGATGAAGCAACAAGTGCGCTCGATTCACACACCGAAGCACAAATTAATGAAGCCATTCACCATCTTACTAAAGGACGCACAACGATCATTATTGCTCATCGCCTTTCAACGATTGCTCGTGCTCATAAAATTGTGGTCATACAAAATGGACAACTAATTGAACAAGGTACTCAAAAAGAATTGCTAGCAAAAGAAAATGGGTTTTATAAAAAACTTCATAATATCCAGTTCAAAAAACATACCTCCTAATTTCTAGATCCTTAAATAAGATTTGAAATAAAAAATGGATAGAAGGTAATGCTTCATTTATAAAAAAAGACTTGTTATCAAGAAAAAGCATTACTTCAATCAAGAATTGGTAAAGAATTTATGGTTTATTGAAAATAAAATTCTTGGATTTAGATGAAAACTTTACTCGTTGTTTTGTTGAATGCAAAAGATAAGATGTAATTTGCTTATTGCAAATTTTCTTTATATTTATGATGAATCAATCAAAAGCGCTTGTTGTACGTCATAAGAGATATTGGTATATGCATAAAAACTCTTAAGATAAGCAATAAAAATACCTCTACACTTTCAAGTGAAAAGATTGTCAGCAACATGAAAAGCTGGAAAATAGAATGATAATGCCGGCTTATAGCTTTAGCAAATACTTATACCTTTATTAATAACGGTAGTGTAGATTTTATACCATTCATAAGAGGTACTTTATACCATTTCACAAGCAATCTTATGAAATAGACTCAAGCGCACACTGAGAAATGTTCCTTTAAAACAAGTACATAAACTTGCAACACAATAATGTTATATTTTGGAGTATTCTGTTTGGGGAGCTATTCGTTATAAGAAAAGTGATCTCATTCAAGACACAATAAACAAAAATCTAAAATAATAGGTAATTTTTATTATTAAAAAATATTGCTTTAAATGCGTTTGACAATAAAATCGATATCTTATGAATTCTCTGCTTGCCTCATGCTTTTGACGGTCTTTAATGGAATCATGTCCTTCACGTAAAAACAGAATGCCATTGTGTTGCAAATTCACGTACTTGTTTTAAAGAGACCTCTCTCAAAGTCTTCCCTAAGCCCATTTCGCGATAACATTCGTGAACTGTATAACGATAAATCCATTAACCCCCTCTATCTTTACGCTTATGGAGTAATAAACCGGCACCATTCACACTATTCTGCCAGTCCCTAATGTTGCGACAGCTCTTAGCTCTCGAGATGATTCATAAGAGGCATTTTTAGTCATTTCTTAATAGTTTTATCCACACAGGATTCCCCGCTTGTAGCATACAAGCCGAATGGTTTTGATTGATTCAATACGAAAGAGATTCGTACGATATTCAAAGTTCTAATTCAAGTTGAATAACAATAAATTATCTTTATAAATCAATATATTGCACACACTACATTCTTTAGGCAACAGCACGATATGGGCTTGAAAACAAGGTAAGGTATTTCTCTAAAATAAATATATAGCAGCAAAATAACATACTATCTTTCGTGAAGATTTTGTCCCTTTAGAGAATAGCATAACAAAAAATCGAATATTTCAGATATATCTCTTCACGCCTCAACAAAAAGCTTCTTCTTTTATAGGATTTCTAGTCTATGCCTCCTTCCTCAGATTTAGAAATGAAAGACAAAAAACGAAGAAATTGTTTTTTTAAAATTCAATCTTTAATAATCTCTTTCATAAAAGAGACCTATACTAGAATTTTGTTCATTTCCTATGGCACCTTTAGCTTTGAGATGACGCGAAATATCTAAATTAATTGTCCCTTTCGTCGTTCCATCAGACCCTGCTTCAAAGCCCAAATAAATATTATTGTGTATGTAGCGTCCAATACGTAAGCCTGTATTACCCTTCTCATTAACGATAACATCAAGATCATCAAGTCCAATTTTAGTTCGTAAAGTATTCAACAAAGATGTATTAGAAGCACCTGCAAGATCAGCCGCTGCTGCTGCAAGTTGAGCAATCTGAAATGGTGATAATTCATTAAGAGAGCGATTAAAAATCAAACGAGCCAAAATCTCATCCTGAGGCAAATTTGGTTGTGAAGAAAAATTAATATCAAGATTATCAACCGTCCCACTTACAGTTACAGTGACGCGAATATCACCACTGTTATTGTTGGTTACAAAATAAACCGTAGGATTAAGATTACCACTAAAACTCGCTTGTCCTTGATCAAAATTAAGACGTTGCGACAGGATATCAAAACGTCCACGAATCATTCTAAATTCACCAACTGGATGCACATCATTCAATGGACCTGCTAGATTAATGCGTCCTCCCAGTTCAGCATCTAAGCCTTTTCCGCGTACAAAAAATTGATTGCGTGCTGTAATACGCATATTTGATAGCACGACAGATGACGATTCTTGTGTAACTATACGGCTTTTGCTTTTGTTCGTGTTCTTAACATCAGCACGTTCAAGTGTTGTTTGAATCGATTTAGTTAAATTCTTATTTCTAACATCAAGAAACTTGGCACTTTTAAAATGATCAGGAACAAAAACTTCAGCTTTTTCAACGATGATATCACCACCAAGAACAAGATTATTTAAAAAATGACCTGTCATTGTCATCTCACCTGATAATGTTGCCAGAATCATAGAACCATCATTATAATTGGCATTATCAAGATGAAATATCAAATCTGTCTCTAGACTATTAGAGATACGACCTGAAGCAGAAATTCCCCCCCCCTCAAACGAAGAAGCTGAAGCTTTCTCTATAAGGATATGATCACCTTTCAATTTGCCTTCAAGCTTTATATTATTCAATCCTACATTTGTTTGTGAATCAAAAAAGCTACCGTCGCCTATAGAAATATTTCCTAACAATTGTGGCTTTGATAACGCCCCATTAAGAGCTGTATCAATTCTTGCTGTACCCGTTATATGTGCACCACGCTTGGCTAATAAGAGATTAACAAAATCAAGAGGCATTATCCCTTTAACGTTTAATTTTGCCTCTGAACCATTAAGAGACACAGGCCCATGGATGGAAAGATCTAATCCTTTATCTCCAGTAGCTATCATATTTTCAATATGAAATGTCGATTTTTTATAAGAACCACGAGCATTTATATTGATTGACATCGGTCCTTTATGCGTCATAGCGGTTAAATTTTGACTAGAAAGCTCAAAATGAGCAGATGGATCCTTCATTGTTCCACCAATATCAACTTTACCTATCACTGTCCCATCAAGCGCTTGTCCTGCAATAAAACCATTCGCCAAACGTGCAGATAAATTTTGCAAATTAATATGAAGATCAAGCGCATTTTTCTCTAGAGATACATGCCCCTGAGCTTGTGCTTGTACTCCTTCTCCTGTTAAATTTGCATTCAAAGTAAGATTTTGATCTACAGTGTTCCCCGTAGCAGAAAGAGAAAAAGGCATAATTTTTTTATCTCGAAAAGCAACGGTTGTCAGTCCCTCACCTTTTATATCGTAAGTTATATTAGGTTTTTTTAAATGACCACGAATCATAACCTGCCCTGTTACACTCCCTGCTGCTCCAAGATCAGATTTCCACAGATTGACTAAAGCAGCAGGAAGCGCATTCATTGTAAGTTGCAAATTCATGGTATCTTGAATATTCCCTGCTAAGATGATGTTGCCTCCATTTATTGCAATTCCTAATTCATTGATTGTCATTCCATCTTTATCAAAAGCAATTATGGATGGCTTCGGCAATGTTGCATGAAAAGTATGTTGTTTTAAGTCCACAGTTTCAATTTGCACTTCTCGTTTTATACTTTCTGGAAGTTCCTCAACCATTAAACGACCAGAAAGCCGTGCATTGAGAGTATCATGCAACATCGCTTGGACAGTAAAAACCGTTTGTCCATTATTCCTATCAGCGTGAGCATTTAAACGATTGACCATTACCAAAGGTGTTTGAATATGTTCTGCATTGATAACTCCTTCAAACTGAGTCATGCCAAAAGGATCGAATATGTCAGCATCTATTGCCAATTTTTTTATTTTATTCTTGGAAAAATTCAAATGGTTAACATGCGCCTTCACATTGGTTTTTTGTCTGCCATTTTGTTCATCAAAAATAAAATCTCCTTTTACTTTTCCACTACCATCCTGCAAAAATAACGCTGAAAGTACGGAAATATCATCGGCATCAATATGCAGCGCTCCTTTCAAAAAACCGCCAAGTTGTTGAGAAAGATCACCCGTTATTTTTGCACTTCCCCCTCTAATATCGATATTTTTAAGTTTTCGAATTTTATGAGAATCTTCAAAAGAGGCCGATACATGCAAAGGTTTCTTAGCAAAAATCCCTTCACCTTTTACCACCCCCGTTAAAGAAGTAATTGGTGCTGTATTATCTACAAATGCATCTATGTTAAGTGTTGTGTTTTGAAGTTTCTTCCCTACAATTAATGCTTCAGCAATATGGGCACGTGTATTTAGTTTTATATGGCTATTGCGCCCTCTCGCCGTACTTTGAATTGTAAGCGCACCGCTTATCTTTGGATCTAATTTGGACAAATCAGATATTTGAGCAGATAGATCCATTTTAGCGCTTTCATCTGAAAAATAACCATTAGCCTCTATGTTTGTATATTGATTTTTCAAATTAAAATGACGAAAAATGACACCCCTCGTATTTCGAGTAACACCACCTGAAAGAGTGATGTTTCCTTTGAATAAACGATCAAAAGACTGCATGCCTATTTTCATATCGTCAGCCATTCCTGATAATTGGAGATCAAAAATGCCACTCAATAAACTGATCGTTCCTTTGGCTTTAATATCTGCACTACCAGAAAGTGATTGTTTACTGAACACTTCCAAAGGAGTTAATGTTTGAGCTTTTAAACCGAGATCGCCTTTAAAAATAAAATTCTCCATTGTCCCTTTTAACCAAGAAGAAAAACCCTGAGCCGTAACACTCAGATCATGAATCAAAATTGGTTTGTTCGAAACAATATCCGTATCTAAATGCACATGAACCGCTTGGCTTAAATTTTCTACTAACGCTCCCTTAATCTTTTTAACCCCTTGAAGCGTCCCTTTAACCTGAACACCAACATGACGAGAAGCTGCATTATCAAGATTTTCGCTTACTCCTCCCATATCAAAAATTGCATCGCGAATATAAATATTTTTATTGCTTAAATGATTTACAACCAACCGCCCACTCCAAGATTGTTGACCTTCGCGACCATAGTCAATGTTCAAAGCAAGAGTATTCGCAGATTTTGGCACGTCTGATATAGGTAAATGAACAGAATCCTTTTCGTTATCAAGAGCCATTTTTCCATCAACAAAAAGCCGTCGCAAAAATCCATCGGCGGTTATTTCAGCATTGGCTATAACGTTCATTGCTTTGTTCTGAATAACCATCTGATCAAGGTGTGTCACACCTTCTTTTGTTCTTCTTGCCTTTGCTTTTAATGTTATATTAGATTCGAAGAGACTACGATATTGAGAAGGTATTAAAGGGCTCAGTGTTCCCTCTAGTTTCGTAGAAAAACTCTGTCCTTCTGGAACACTTGCAAGAATAACATTACCATCTACAATAGAATGATGATCAGACTCTAAAGAAAGTTTGATAACCAAATCATCAAAAGTACCATCACCTTTCAGGACGAGATTTAATGCTGGACATTGTTCAATGTTAAAAATATTTGCCAAAATACCATTTTGTGGTTCGTTAGCAGAAATATCAATTTGAGCTGTACGATTACTATCAGATATCTTGGTGAGAACAGAAAAAGAACCCGGTGCATCTAAACGATGCGCCGCTATATCGACATCAAAATTACCACTAGCCAAGGTGAAATTGCCTTTTAAGGACATATCAGCAGAAAAACCAAAAAGATTCTGTTCAAATGTCACATGTTGAGCAGTAAGCGTATTGATAGAAAGAGCAAGCGGCAATTTTGGTAAAGAAAACTTACCCGTCTCAAGGGAAGAAACAAAAGAAGAATTGCCTTGCGGTTTGCGTAAAAATGTAACCTGTTCTGCCGAAAGCTGGTTAATATCCATCCGCCCTCTCAGCAATGCTAGACGATTCCAATCCATTTTAGCATTGGTAATTTTAAGCCAAACCCCTTTTTTATCACTGACAGTAATAGTATCAATTGATGTTTGAGAAGACAGTGTCCCTTGCATATTGTGTAAACGAACTTGACGATTAGGCGCTGAAAGCTTTCGTTCAATTAAAGAAACAAACCATGAGCGATCATCTGTTTTCATTTCGCTAGAGGGAAGAATGTCTCCTCTTTGCGCAAAAACAAAACCACCCACCCCAAAAAACAAAAATACAAAGAAGAAAGCTGAGAAACGTACACCTTTTTTCATTAAAATGCTTGCCCTATACCCACATAAAAACCAATGCGAGGGTCACCCTTCTCTCTCTTTAAAGGAAAGGCTAAATCAACGCGTAAAGGACCAAGACCCGTCATATAACGTCCTCCTATACCGGCTCCCCATTTAATTTTTTGAGAAAAATCAAAATTCGCCTTTTCCCCTACTAAACCTCCATCAAGAAAACCGACAAACCCTATTTTATCATTTAAAGAAACACGCAATTCTGCCGATCCCTCAATAAGCGCCCGTCCACCAACAACCGCATCATTTTCTGTTTTGATACCAATATTACGGTAAGCATAACCACGAACAGAGCCCCCACCACCAGCAAAAAAAAGCGTATTTGCGGGTACTTGTGCTGTATCATTCCCAAGAACTGCACCAAGTTTTGCCCGCGCAGCAACAACAAAACGATCCCCTTCATCCAACGCCCAATAAGAACGACCTTCTGCTGTTACTTTTGCAACAAAGTTGCTAAAACGCATCTCATAAAAAGGCTCAATGAAAACTTCACCATATAAACCTTTTGTTGCATTAAACTTATTATTACGACTATCGTAAATCAAGCCGCTAGGGAAACCGATTGTTGTAAAATTACGGCTCCCAAAATAGATATCACGTGAATAACCATTTGAAACTTCTACAGCAGCCTGTCCCGATAGATTACCATTGAAAATATGCGTAATACCTAATTTTCCTTTGATGGCTTTTGTCGTATAATTTTCTAAAACATCTTGTTGTATTTTTAATTCTGACCTGAGATCTGTATCTGGCGTGAGTACACCAGGCTTTATAAACGTGCTACCGAAAAGATAATCAAAATTTTTAAAATTATATGATTGCTTTTTATTGCTACCAACACCACTTATTTTTGTTTCAATTTTAAGAGTCTCTGCATGACCCAAAAGATTGTTATGCATCCAATAAGTCTCAAAACCAGCACCATCTAATGTTGAATAGCTACCGCCTACACCAAAACGACGCGGTTTACGTTCTTGTACAACAAGCATAAGCGGTAAACTACCATCTAGATTAATAGTATCAGCCTCACGTATATTGATAGCACGAAAAACACCAAGGCGCGCAAGACGTTCATTTGCCTTAGCTAACGCATCGGAATCGTATATCTGCCCTGGTTTCAATCCAGTCATCCACGCGATATAAGCTGAATCTACACGTGGTTTCTTACTTATATTACGCACACTTAAAGGACCATAATGAGCCTTTTGTCCAGGACCAACAACAATCCGTCCTTCAACACGCAATGTAGCATGATCAGCCACGACTTCACTCTTCATAATTTTAGCTTTAGCATAACCTTGTTGCCGCCATCCTTCTATCGCCCATTTTTCTGCTTTCAAAATGGTTTCAGATTTAGCAATAGCCCCAACTTTATAGCCCAATTCTTCAATTGTGGGCATTTTATGCGCTTTACGTTTTTCAAACGGAGCTACTTTATCAATATTGGCAATACTAAAAACATATTGTGGACCAGCATTAATTGTAATAACGATATTCGATTGTGCTGGAAGTTGAGTTACCGGACTTAAATCAGCGACTTCTAAGCCATTAATTTTAATACTAATAACACCACCATAGCGTCCATCAGCATAAAGAGCAGAAAGAATTGCTCGATAATCTGAACGCGCCTTGGCTAGCAAACCAGAAGAACTAGCGGATGCTTTCTCTTTATCAGAAACAAGAGAAGAAACAGATTTAACTATTTTTATACCTTCTAATGGCGCTCCTGGCGGTGCAATAACATCAACTTTATAAAATCTCTCTGTACTTTTGGCATAATGTGAAGGAGAATTTGTTTTCTTTTTACCAAAAAGAGGAATGCCGAAAAAATCAAATGCAGCAAGAGGCTGTGGAAAAGAAAAAGAAAAACACAAGCCTATAAAGACACAGCGCACAGTCCCTGATTTTAACAAAATTCTTGTCTGGTATACCATAAAATCAGATACCTTATAATACACTTTGCATCTACTACGCTTTAAATAATATAAAAATAAGAAAGGTAAATATAATTACTTTGCACATTTTACGCGTTTTATCACATCAAATAACACTCTGCGATACATAACGTCACCCTCCCCTTATATTTTCATAAAATTCTGCACTGTTGTATAACACGAACAGCCTCATTCTTTTTTTCTTAACATATTTATTTAGCTTATTATAAATGTTTTATTGCGTCCCATATTATCATGGTTAAATTTGTACAAATGACTTTCCATGAGAACGCTAAAAACTGCCCATGTATATAGATCTCTCTATAAAAAAAACCATAGAGATGCTTCTTGATTTTTATAAATAGATATGATTGTCTCTACCAAGTCTAAAGGGGGAAAATAAATAAATGATCGCACGTATTACAACTGTTGCTTTTCGCGGTCTAGAAGCAGTCCCTGTCGATGTACAGGTTATGATTTCGTCTGGTAAAATAGGAATGGCTATTGTTGGATTAGCTGATAAGGCAGTTGCAGAAAGCCGTGAACGTGTACAAGCAGCCCTCCACGCTTGTGGACTTTCTATGCCTACTAAACGAATTACGATTAATCTTGCACCAGCTGATTTGCCTAAAGAGGGATCGCATTATGATTTGCCAATCGCCGTAGGCTTAATGCTTGCTATGGGAATCCTCCCTCCTGAAGTAGCACAAGACTATATCATTTTAGGAGAATTATCACTGGATGGTTCACTTACCGCTGTTAATGGTGTTTTACCAGCCGCCATGACAGCTTTATCACTCGATAAAGGGCTGATTTGTCCCTTCCAATGTGGACCTGAAGCAGCATGGGCAAATGCAGAAATAAATATTCTTGCTCCAGAGACTCTGCTCACTATAGTCAACCATTTCAAAGGAACCCAAATTCAAAAACGTCCACAACCGCGCCAATATACTATCGAAACTGAACTTCCAGATCTTTGCGAAATCAAAGGACAAAAAACAGCCAAACGTGCCTTAGAAGTTTGTGCTGCTGGACGCCATAACCTTTTGTTTGTAGGCCCCCCTGGTGCTGGGAAATCTATGTTAGCGCAACGCTTACCTTCCATTTTGCCACCTCTTGATAGCCGTGAGCTTTTAGATGTCTCTCTGATTGCTTCTATTACAGGAGAAACGGTTCATAATACCATTTCACTTCATTGCCCCTTTCGTTCCCCACATCATTCTGCTTCCATGGCCGCAATGATTGGTGGGGGGCTTAAAGGACGACCGGGAGAGGTCTCCCTTGCCCATAATGGTGTGTTATTCCTTGATGAATTGCCTGAATTTTCTCCGCAGGTTCTTGATTCTCTTCGTCAACCTTTAGAAAGTGGGGAGTCAGTTATCGCCCGCGCGAATCACCATATTAGCTATCCTGCTCGCTTCCAACTCATTGCCGCAATGAATCCTTGCCGATGTGGTATGGCAGGCGAAAAAGACCATGTTTGCCCTAAAGGAATACGCTGTCAAATCGATTATCAGTCCCGTATTTCTGGTCCTCTGCTTGACCGAATTGATTTACGGATTGATGTCCCTGCTTTGACAGCTATGGACCTTATGCAACCAGAACAATCAGAAAAAAGCTGCGACGTTGCCAAACGCGTCGCACGATGCCGTACCATTCAAGCTAAACGTTTTTCAACAATGGGGTTTGATCATATTCGTACCAATGGCGATTGCCCTGCCAAAATTATAGAACAGATTGCCATTCCTGATAAAAGTGCGACCATACTCTTACGAGATGTGAGTGAAAAAATGCACCTCTCTGCACGCGCTTATCATCGCATTCTCAAAGTTGCACGCACAATTGCTGATCTTGACGGATCAGATACTCTTTCACGCTATCATCTCGCAGAAGCTATTTCCTATCGACTAGGTGCAGAAAGATTAACAGCCCTTAATTAAAAAACTATTCATCAATAAAAACTTATTGGAAAATAACGCAAATAAAGTTCTGTAAGTTTACCATCTTCTTCTAGTGATTTCAGCGCATAATTGAGTATATCAACCAATTTTTCATTCTTTTTTGCAACAGCAAGCTGCATTCCTTGCCCCAATAACTGTGGCGCCATATATGCCCCCCCAACAAAATGGCAGCAATCAACAGATTTTTGTTTTTTGAACCATAATGATAAAGCAAATCCATCATCAAAAATAAGGTCAATTTTACGCTCTTGTAACGCTTTATAGAGCTCTTCTCTCTTTTTAAATCCTTGCCATTTGGCTTTAGGAAAATAATGTTGAAAGAGTTTTTCGTGAACACTTTTAGACAAAACACCACTGGTTAAATGTATCAATTGATCGCTTATTGGCTCATCGAGATTTAAACGTCGAGAAGCAACAAATCGCGCTGGAAAACGTAAATATGACTTTGTAAAAACAAGATCTTGCTGGGTTTTACTTGTTTCTTTTAAACCCGCAATAATGACTTCCGCATCACCATTTTCAACATGTTCTACAAGCTCTTTCCAAGGAATCACTTCTACTTCACAAAGCTTCTCTAATTTTAATTTTGAACAAATAGCGCGCAATAAATCGATATTATAACCTGCAAGATGCCCCGTTTGATCAATAAAATTAAAAGGAGGAAAATCAAAAGTTGTTACAAAACGCAAACGAAAGATATCCGTTGTATCAGGTTGTACCAAGTGTTCATGCGAATCAAAAAAAGAAGGCAGCCTTTCAGCTTCTGCGTAAGAGGAAAATAGAACCCCCCCTGCTACAAATAAAATACGAATAAAAATATTGTATGGATTATTGAATAAAAGATACCGTAAACGCAATTGAAGATGTTTTACATATATAGATTTTTTTATTTTCAAAATCTCTCCCCCATTTTTCAAAACTAAGATGCAACTCTTCTTAACTATTATCTAACGCACTTCACCAAAATATCTGGCGTTTAATAAATAAAATTCTTGCTATTTTTTAAAACTGTTAAAAAATTTAACAGTTTTCATATATTTTTTTTGAAACCATTGAAAATGCTTAGATTTCTGATGTTAATTTTCCAAAATAAATATATAAAAGGTAATTTTAGAGAAAGGTGATTTAATTTTTTAAATATAAGAAATAAGCTGTATATACTTTAGTGGCACACTTTATTTTATCAAAATATCTCGCGTATCTTAAAATATTAAGACCATTTCCTTGCGTATCACAACTAGGGAAGTATATAGATACTATTGAAGAAAAGAGTAAAAATACCCCTCAAATGCCGAGGTTTTTCTCAACATTAAGGTTGCATCAACATTTAAGAGTTGAAAAATAAAATGATGATTCTGGTTTGTGCTTTATTGTCAAGATGGGAAAGGTGGGAGACATGAATCTTGTAGTATTCACAGGGTATTTTGCGCTATATTATTCAAACATCGTTGTAAAATGAGTTTGGAAACATTGAGAGATGTTCCTTAAAAAAGCGCGAGAATATCAGCGCAATGGTGCTTTGTTTTAAATGAGGGACGTAACCTCCATTACAGGAATGAGAAAAACATAAAGCGTAAGATAATGCGTCATCACCCTCATTATTCAAAAACATCACCGTAGACGTTTTTTAAAATTGTAAAGTTGAATATAAAAGATGATCGTGGAAACGTGTTTTTATATTTACGCGTTTATATTTTCCTCAAATGAGGCTTTTTTCACATTTTAAAGATGACACCAACCAATATACACAATATTTTCGCCTCAATCTAACATACAAAAGTTTGAACTGCTTAGAGAGCTCGTAACCTTTGTTTTAAATATATGGTAGAATTAGGATTGAAAATTGATTTATGGATAAAACAAGTAAGACCTCTGTTAGAGTAACACAAAAATGCATAACTAATTTTAAAACATTACGCATATGCAAAAATAAACAAAGTAAATAGCATCGTTTTATGAAACAACTTTTTGTATAAGTCAAAAGTGTTTATTCGCCTTATATCACCGCCCTCGTGTTTTACAGCATAACAGTACACTATCATTTCATCATTCTCTCCATTATATATCGACAGATATTGAATCTAGATCTGATATACGGTAAATATTTAATGTGGTTATTCCATAAATAACTGATCAGAACATTGAGCTTTGAAAAAAGCGGATGAAATATTGTAAATTGAACACAGGAATGGACTAACTTATGAGTGATGAAATAACCTCACCAGTACAAAGCAATAACTATGATGCCGCTTCTATCAAAGTTCTCAAAGGTCTTGATGCTGTACGCAAACGTCCTGGTATGTATATCGGTGATACTGATGATGGATCGGGTTTACACCATATGGTCTATGAAGTTGTAGACAATGCTATTGATGAAACTCTAGCCGGTCATGCTACTCTTGTAAACGTCACGCTCCATGCTGATGGTTCTTGTTCTGTTCGTGATAATGGACGTGGAATTCCGACAGATATCCATCCAACAGAAGGTATTTCTGCAGCTGAAGTTATTATGACACAGCTTCATGCCGGCGGAAAGTTTGATCAAAACTCTTATAAAGTTTCAGGCGGATTACACGGTGTTGGTGTCTCTGTTGTGAATGCATTATCCGTTTGGCTTAAATTGCAAATCAAACGCAATGGTAAAATTCATGAAATATCATTTACCCACGGGGTAGCTGATGCTCCATTAAAAGTTATTGGCGATTGCGATAGAGAAAGTGGAACAGAAATCAGATTTTTACCAAGTTCTGAAACTTTTACTATGGTTGAGTTTGATTTTGAAACTTTGGAGCGCCGCTTACGGGAATTAGCCTTTCTAAATTCTGGGGTTTATATTCTTCTTGTTGACGAGCGTCATGCTGATATTAAATCAGTTGAATTGCATTATGAAGGTGGATTAACGGAGTTTGTCAAATATATTGACCAATCAAAAAAAGCCCTGCTTGATAATCCTATTTATATTGCAAGTGAAAAGGATGGTATGAGCGTTGATGTTGCCCTATGGTGGAATGATTCCTATCATGAGAAGGTCTTGTGTTTTACCAATAATATTCCTCAGCGTGACGGTGGAACTCATTTGATAGGTTTTAGAAGTGCCCTTACGCGCCAAATTAATGGCTATGCTGAATCTTCAGGTATTGCTAAAAAAGAAAAAGTGAACTTAACCGGTGATGACTGCCGTGAAGGATTAACAGCTATTCTTTCTGTCAAAGTTCCTGATCCAAAGTTTTCTTCACAAACAAAGGATAAGTTAGTCTCTTCTGAAGTGCGCCCTATTGTTGAAAATTTGGTCAATGAAGGTCTTTCAGTATGGCTGGAAGAACATCCTCATGAAGCAAAACTTCTCATTAGTAAAGTGGTAGAAGCTGCAACAGCACGTGAAGCAGCGCGCAAAGCACGTGAACTCACAAGACGAAAAGGGGCACTTGATATCACTTCTCTGCCAGGAAAGCTTGCCGATTGCCAAGAACGTGATCCTGCAAAATCAGAAATCTTTATTGTCGAGGGGGATTCGGCTGGCGGTTCAGCAAAAAGTGGGCGCTCACGTCAAAATCAAGCAATTTTACCCCTTCGTGGTAAAATCCTCAATGTTGAACGAGCACGTTTCGACCGCATGCTCTCATCTGATATGATTGGAACACTTATTACAGCTCTTGGAACGTCTATCGGTAAAGATGAATTTTCACCAGATAAATTACGTTATCATAAGATTATTATCATGACGGATGCGGACGTTGATGGAGCCCATATTCGAACTTTGCTGCTTACTTTCTTTTTTAGACAAATGCCTGAATTGATTGAACGTGGTCATCTTTATATTGCTCAGCCTCCTCTTTATAAAGTATCGCGTGGAAAATCTTCCCAATATATTAAAAATGAAGCAGCGTTTGAAGAATTCTTGATCGATACTGGATTAGAAGAAACAACGCTTGAGCTTTCAACGGGAGAAGTTCGTGCAGGGGCTGATTTGTATCAACTCGCTAAAGATGCTCGTATATTACGTCAACTTTTAAATGGTCTTCATACCCGTTATGATCGTAATATTGTTGAACAAGCAGCAATTGTTGGCGCTTTTAATCTTGAAGTCTTTGCATCACAAGAAAAAGCGCAAAAAATAGCAGATACTATAGCACACCGCCTTAATCTGATTGCTGATGATATGGAACAAGGTTGGAGTGGACAATATACAGCAGATGGAAGTTTATGTTTTGAGCGTATTTTGCGTGGTGTTAAAGATGTTGTTACGCTTGATGTGGGACTTATAAATTCAACTGATGCACGTCAAATTGATCGCATTTCCCAAAATTTTATCGACATATATCATCCTCCTGTTCTTTTACGTCGCAAAGATAAAACAGAGCGTATTTTTGGTCCTATGAGCCTCTTAGAAAGCATTTTTACAAACGGTAAAAAAGGTGTTACTCTTCAACGTTATAAAGGTCTTGGGGAAATGAATGCTGAACAACTTTGGGAAACAACGCTTGATCCCAATGCACGTTCTCTTTTACAAGTAAAAATTAATGATGCAACCGATGCAGATTCACTTTTTTCTCGTCTCATGGGTGATGAAGTTGAACCTAGACGTATTTTTATTCAAGACAATGCCTTAAACGTTGCCAATCTTGATATCTAAAGGTACTCTTCTGTTTTTGGCTGTGTAAATGTCGTAGTTTTATACGTTGTTTTTTCGTAGTTGAACATTCCCTCTCTATTTCATTTACGATAAAAGAAAAATAAGGAAGATCATATACATGGCAATTGAAACAGAACGTGTAGGAACCAAGGGTGGCATGGAGCACTCTTTTGGTTTTACAAGAGTAGATGAAACGCAAAAACAATCCATGGTGGATGGTGTGTTTCATTCTGTCGCTGAAAATTATGACAAGATGAATGATATCTTATCCTTAGGGCTACACCGTGTGTGGAAAAATTCCATGGTTGCTTGGCTTTCCCCACCAGCACTTTCTCATTGGAAAGTTCTTGATGTCGCTGGCGGTACAGGTGATATTGCTTTTCGTATTCTTAATGCTTCACGCCAAAAAGCCCATGCTACAGTACTTGATATTAATGGCTCAATGCTCAGCGTTGGCAAAAAACGCGCACAAAAAAATGGTCTTGCCCCTCTGATTGATTTTGTTGAAGCCAATGCAGAAAATCTACCTTTTGAAGATCAAAGCTTTGACGCTTACACGATTGCTTTTGGAATTCGCAATGTTCCTCATATTGATCAAGCTCTTAGAGAAGCTTTTCGTGTTTTAAAGCCCGGTGGACGTTTCTTATGTTTAGAATTTTCAAATGTCGAGATGCCTTGGCTCGATAAAATTTATGATCTTTGGTCTTTCCATGCTATCCCTACGCTGGGTCAATTTATCGCAAATGATGGCGATGCTTATCGTTATTTGGTTGAATCTATCCGCAAATTTCCTAAGCAAGATGATTTTGCCCATATGATCAAGCATGCGGGGTTTTCGCGGGTATCGTACCGCAATCTCACCGGTGCGATTGCAGCGCTGCATTCAGGTTGGAAAATTTAAAAATGGTGCAAATTTCCCCTTACTTTCAATTGATGCGTGCAGGATGGGTTTTAACACGTGAAGGTGTTTTAAGTGCTCTTCCTCATGATGATCTTCAAGGATTTCCAGCGCTATGTCATCGTATAGCGAGCGCATTAGCAAGACGCAAAACAAAAAAGAAACAGCGATCTGAAAATATTTCGTATGCCATTAATAAGCTTGGACCCTCTTACATAAAACTTGGTCAATTTCTTGCAACAAGGCCTGATATTGTCGGCCATGATATTGCGAAAGATTTGTCACAACTACAAGATCGCGTCCAAACATTTTCTTGTACCGCCGCTATTGCTCAAATTGAAAGTTCTCTTGGTCGCTCTATTGATGATTTATTCGTAAATTTTTATCCCCCCATTGCCGCCGCTTCTATTGCTCAAGTTCATCCAGCTGAATACAGTGATGAAACTGGCCATACGACAAAATGTGCTGTAAAAGTTATTCGTCCCAATATCAGAGCACGTTTTTCTAAAGATCTTAGAGGATTCTATCTCATTGCTCATTTACAAGAGCGCTATATCCCTGCCTCTCGAAGGCTTCGTCCTGTTTGTGTAGTGGATACTTTAGCACAAACAACACGGCTTGAAATGGATTTACGCCTAGAAGCAGCAGCTATATCTGAAATGGCTGAAAATATTCAACATGATACAGGCTTTCGGGTTCCACGTATTGACTGGGAACGGACAGGACGTAATGTCCTTACAATGGAATGGATTGATGGTATAAGAATATCCGAAACTTCCAAACTTAAAGAAGCAGGTTTTGATTTGAAGGCGCTCGCTATTACGCTTATTCAATCTTTTCTTCGCCATACATTGCGTGATGGTTTTTTTCACGCCGATATGCATCCTGGTAATTTATTTGTAGATGAAAAAGGATGTATTGTTGCTGTTGACCTAGGCATTACAGGAAGGCTTGGTAAAAAAGAAAAGCATTTCCTTGCTGAAATCCTTTATGGCTTTATTACCCGCGATTACCATCGGGTTGCACGCGCCCATTTTGAGGCAGGTTATGTTCCTTCACACCATAATATTGAAAGCTTTGCGCAAGCCAACCGCGCTATTGGTGAACCAATTCACGGACAATCAGCACAAAGCATTTCCATGGCTAAATTGCTCACTTTATTGTTTGAAGTCACTGAATTATTTGACATGCAAACGCGACCTGAACTTTTATTGTTGCAAAAAACGATGGTTGTTGTGGAAGGCGTTGCCCGCACATTAGACCCCACTTTTAATATGTGGAAAGCTTCTGAACCCGTTGTCAAAGAATGGATTAGTAAAAATTTAGGACCCGTAGGCGTTGCCAAAGACTTTAGTGAAGGAGCACAAGCTCTCCTTTCGCTGGCACGCAAAACACCACAATTGGTTCAAAATTTCCAACGGATAGAAGAAGATTTTAATCAAATGAGAAAAACAGGTTTTAATCTTTCTCCTACTACCCTCAAACAACTTGCTGTGGAACAAAGTCATCGAAACCGTTATGGTCGTTATAGCCTTTTCATCATTGCACTTTGTTGCACTTTTCTTACTTTTTACTTTTTTCATCTTTTCTAATCTCCTTAATATGCTAAAAATATCAACAATGAAATCATTGCAATCATTTTATTTCTTGGAGGTATTTTATGGCCAGTATTACCATTCGTAACCTGTCTCCTGAAATCAAAGAAGCTTTGCGCATACGCGCCGCGCAAAATGGTATTTCTATGGAAGAAGAAGTCCGACGCCTTTTAAGCAATCCCACTCCTCTCACCACACAACCCCTTCATGCTAGTGCTGTTGAAGTGAAATCATTGAAATCAAAATCTCTTCTTCTTATTATTGGTGGAAGTATTGCATCCTATAAAGCACTTGATTTGATTCGCCGTTTACAAGAACGTGGAGCACACTTAAAAGTTGTAATGACAAAAGCAGCGCAAAAATTTATTACGCCTTTAGCCGCTGAAGCTTTAAGCGGTGGTACTGTATATACTGATTTATTTTCACGCGAAGAAGAACATGATATTGGACATATCCGATTAGCACGTAACGCTGACCTTATTATTTTAGCCCCTGCTACAGCCAATCGCATTGCAAAAATAGCCAATGGCATAGGAGATGATCTGACTGATTGCATTCTTTTAGCGGCACGCTGTCCACTCTTAATTGCACCCGCCATGAATCCGTCCATGTGGGCGCATCCTGCCACTATTCGCAATGTTGCACAACTGCGCGCAGATGGCGTTCATATCATCGGACCAGAAATCGGAAATATGGCTGAACGTGACGAGATAGGATATGGGCGTATGAGCGAACCTTTAACTATTGTTGCTACCATAGAGGCTCTTTTGAATGGGCATGAAAAACCTCTCTCTGACCGCCATTTCATCGTTACCTCTGGCCCTACCCATGAACCAATTGATCCAGTACGTTATCTTGCTAATCGGTCTTCAGGTAAACAAGGTCATGCCATCGCAACCGCTCTTGCGCATTTGGGTGCAAAAGTAACACTTATTTGTGGACCTGTTAATCTTGCAGACCCACAAGAAGTAAAAACCATTCATGTTGAAACAGCACAACAGATGTTACAAGCCGTTCAAACCGCATTGCCTGCTGATGGCGCCATCTTTGTTGCCGCTGTTTGTGACTGGCGCAGTCAAACGCAGTCTTTACACAAAATTAAAAAGAATGCTCATAAAATACCACCATCCCTTCATATGGTCGAAAATCCTGACATTTTAGCAACGATTGGACACGCTCCAAACCGCCCCTCACTGGTCATTGGTTTTGCTGCAGAAACATGTGATATCATTGCCAATGCGCAAAAAAAATGTGTTGAAAAAGGAGCTGATTTCATTCTTGCTAATGATATTTCTCTTCAACTAGATGGTACAGGTGTCATGGGTGCTGATACAAATCAAGTTTATCTCGTAAGTAGAAAAAAAGTTGAACAATGGCCCCATATGAGTAAACAACACGTAGCGCAAAAATTAGCAAACGTGATTGTATCATTTTTTGCCCCCAAAACACCTACTCCTCATGAGGAAAAATACCCCTTTGCAAATAATAACTCTTCAAACGCGTTGATATTAAAAAAACCTATAAAATAGAACTGACAATAGGTGTCTATCCATCTCGATTGTTATACAATATTTTTGATTTATAATGATAATCTCGCATTGTTCATATTAAATTAGAACCCAAATATCGTAAGATTCTCTCATTTCCAATCTCTCTCATGTTAAAGCAATAAAAATCATTTTCTTACACATTGCAAACAAGGATAGCTGTATGAATACAAAACGTTTAAGAAAGAACTAAAAACGCTTATAATGGACCGTCTCGGGTAACACTGAGGATGATGGTGCCAGCGTGCTCTTTTTATTAAGCGTAAAGATAGTGATGCCCTATAAGTTTTATATTATTCACGAAAGCTTTACCCTTATACCATTCATGGGCGCGATTGCGAAATGGGTGTGACGAGCGTTGGGAAATATTTTTTTTAAAATCCCGTATCACCTTAGCCTTCATAAAAGTAGGATCTCTTGCACCACTGTCTCCCCAGCTTATAAAAAAACAAGCTATCATTCACTTTGGCTACCATCAATTTTGACAAAGCTCTTGCACTGGATAAAATTTATAAAAAGCATTTTCTTTCTTCAATGTTTTTATCCCCATATTGGTCATATTTATGATATGCAAATAAATGATTTTGATTGTTTCATGATGAGAGCAGCTAATGAGAAAATATGATAGCTTTATTTGGAACTCTTATTTACTATGAAAAATAATATATAAATCAATATATTATAATATCTCAATGCAATTTAAAGCATATCTCACATTAACGCTTATAAAGAGTATAGACAAAATTCACTGCACCACTGTCTAAACTGACGCCTTTATTATTTTCCTCAGTGATCGGTCTTTAAGATTAAATGTGTGTGTGTGTCCTCTCTCCAGCACACCAAGACCACAAAGACTAGAATTTTATCCATGATATCCTCACATTGTAATGATTCATGAAAAGCATTTTTATTCCTCTATCGAAAGCCTTGTATCCATACATTGGTCTCGTCTATAATGTGCAAGTAAATAATTTTTTGATGTTGAATAGAGACTTTGAAATTAAAGAATATTTCTATATTTTGGATTCTTATTCAAGTTGAAAATGATC
Organism: Bartonella sp. CL266QHHD; assembly: GCF_042195355.1. Lineage (NCBI taxonomy): Bacteria > Pseudomonadati > Pseudomonadota > Alphaproteobacteria > Hyphomicrobiales > Bartonellaceae > Bartonella > Bartonella sp. CL266QHHD. The sequence continues at coordinate 107,093 of NZ_JBHIOD010000033.1, read as the reverse complement.
AATTCTCTTCATAAATTAATGGTGTTATTATCTAAAAATTATTTGATACAGTGCACCACTTGTACGAAAAGTGCTTCAATGAATTCTTATTTCATTGCACTTATAGCTTTTAAAATCTCATCATTTTTAATCATCAGTGGTGTCTCTCATTCTTTGCTTCTTCTTAAGAAAGAGCTCTTCCATGGGATCGGACGGTCAATCGCCTAAGCTTATTTTTTCCACTTTTATCATATTAATCATTCTGTTGCCCAAAATTAGAATATCTACGGCGCTACTACGTTACTCCTATATAACTACGTGCTTGTTTTACACAGATATCTTTCAATAATTGCCAAAACACTCTATATGAAGAGTATACACTCTCCATGAATGGTATAAAATACTTTATGCTATCCATTTTTACTGAAATATAAGGTACAAAGCGGCACCATCATACTCTTTTTCAGTTTTCAATGCGACGATAATGTTTGCATTAAGAGGATTCATAAAAGATATTTCACGCCTTTTTGAAAGTATTTTTATCTGCACACCACCTCCGTTTATGACATATTAACAAACGATTTCAATTGATCTAATATGAATAGGGCTAAAATGAGAAATCCTCATGATATTTAGGTTTTTCATTCATGTTGTGAAACAATAAATTATCATTATAAATCAATATATTGCTTTAATAAAAGATAAAGCATAAAATTTTATATTATGCTTTCTTTGGCTAGCAAGTTTTATTAACCTTAAAGTCAAGGAACACTATTTTTGTGTAATGCGTGCCATGGTCTTTTGGGAAAGCATTTTGTGTAAATATGTCATAAAGGCGGCTGCAAAAAGCGGTGTTGCTAAATTAAGAATTGGAATTGAAACAAAAAGCGCTATCAATAATCCTGCACCAAAAACCGTTGTGTAATGAGTATGTAAAAAAGCACGTGCATCTTGCTCTGTTCGAAAACGATAAGCAGCAAACAAGAAATATTCATGACCGAGCAAATAACCATTAATAAGATAAAAAGCAATTAAATTAATACCTGGTATGAAGAATAAAATAAAAGCAATTCCATTACCAAGAAGGCTTAAAATAACAAATTTAAAGGAAATGATAAGAGAACGCCGAAACGGCAAAGCTTGTCCAATAGGCTCGTTTGGGTAATCCTCTTTTTCAATAATTTCAGCAGCAGAGTCAATGAAAAAACCACCAATCATAGCTGCGATTGGTGCAATCAAAAAAGCCAACAAAAGAGCTAAACCAAGATTAAAAATGATAAGCATGCTAAAACCAATCCATCCTGCCCAACTAGGGAGTCCAGGAAGAAATTGAGCAATCCAGGGCCAAAAGTAAGACACAAAAAGTTGGTGCACACATAACCATAAAATGGTGAGAGTGAAAAAAGTAACCCCCAATGCTTTCAGTATCATAATACGATATTGCGAGGTCAAAAGACGTTGTAAAGCACGATAAGCAGCAGTAAAAATCATAGATTAATAAACTAAGGAAAGACGCAAAAAAAACAAGAAATATATTTAAAGAATGTACTGTATAATTTTTTCTTTCTTTGAACTACAAGATTTTTTTCAAGAACATTATAAAAAACGGCTAGGGCTTCTTTGTTTAAAATAAAGTTTTAATGAATAGAAATTTTGAATTTTAAAAACCAAGAAGAATTTAAAAAGCAGCTGTTGTAGAAGAAATTTTTAATATTTTTGTACAGAGTGTAGATTATTGCATTTGTATGATATATCTAAAAAATTAAGGAATAAGAACTAGTTGGGAGGAAAGTTGTTTACTTTTATTTATTCAGTAGAGTTGTTTAACTTCGTTTAGCTACGTGCTTAATTGTTTTGCACAATTCCTAATACTCTGTACTTTTCTACTATTTGGCGGCATGCTTTTTCCTCTTGTTTTTATTCAAAACAATATTGAGTTCAATGGAATAGGAGTATTTTGAGCGTATTCAATTTTAATTGTAAAAAGCATGCGCTTTAAAGAAACCTTTTGAAAAAAACCTTGCTCTGATGTTAGCGTTTCGCTAATATAGCGTTGTCGTATTCATTATCTTTAATGGATTATTTTAGCCTTGTTAGCGCCTTATACTATAAGGTTTCTTTTCTTCAAAACTGTTGATACGAATGATTAATTGGATATTCATTTTTATTAAAAAATAAGGCGTTTGTTAACCACACAAGGAGTGAATTTTAATACCAAAGTAAAAAATAAAAAAATGTAAGTTCTTAAAACTTATGAGAAATTTATTATAGGAAATACTCTTCATGATGCATATGATTGTTATGATATGGGAAAAATTAAAAATTAAAAAACAAGCTATACGTACACTGATAAAAGTATTAAATAGACTCCTTTGTTCAACCGGTAAAGCAAATGTGACTGCTTAAGTTCTATATTCTTTCAAATCATGCAAAAGATGCACAATATTTAAAGGAAGGTTATAAAGATGAACTGGATTACAAATTATGTTCGTCCTAAAATTAACTCTATATTGGGGCGCCGTGAAATTCCAGAAAATCTATGGATTAAAGATCCTACCAGTGGTGAAATGATCTTCCATAAAGATCTGGAAGCTAATCAATTTGTAGCTCCCAATTCTGGCCATCATATGCGTATCAGTGCTAAAAATCGTCTCATGCATTTTTTTGATGATGGTGTTTATACAACTCTTGAAAATCCAAAAGTTGTAACAGATCCTTTAAAATTTCGTGACGAAAAACGCTATATTGACCGGTTAAAAGATTATCGTTCTAAACTTGGTGTTGATGACAATATTTTAAGTGCACGTGGTACGATTGAAGGCTTACCAATTATTGCAATCGTTCAAGATTTTGCCTTTATGGGTGGATCACTCGGTATGGCTTCAGGAGAAGCTATTATCAAAGCTTTTGATACTGCTATTGCTGAAAGGCGCCCGCTGGTTCTTTTTGCTGCTTCTGGTGGTGCACGCATGCAAGAAGGAACACTCTCGTTGATGCAAATGCCTCGTACAACAGTAGCGATTGAAATGTTGAAAGAAGCAAAACTTCCCTATATTGTTGTGCTGACCAATCCAACCACCGGTGGTGTTACTGCTTCTTACGCCATGCTTGGTGATATTCACATTGCCGAACCTGGCGCTATGATTGGTTTTGCTGGTCCACGTGTAATTCAACAAACTATACGCGAAACCCTACCAGAAGGTTTTCAAAGTAGTGAGTATCTGCTTGAACATGGTATGATTGATATGGTTGTATCGCGTTTAGACATGAAAACAACCATTGCACGTCTTTTACGCTTGATGATGAAACGCCCTGCTGTTTTTAACCCTTCCGATCCATCCCCAACAGACTCTCAAACATCGCTTTCTACAACAAAAGCAGCTTAAATTTATGCAACAAAGCCAAATACAAAGGGTGGTGGATGATTTACTAAAAAATTATCCGAAAAAATTTGATCTTTCTTTAGAGCGTATTGTTCACCTTTTAAAGCGTCTTGGTAATCCACATTTAAAACTTGCACCTGTTATTCACATCGCTGGAACAAATGGCAAAGGATCTGCCTCAGCAATTTGCCGTGCTCTTTTGGAAAGTGCAGGCTACCGCGTTCATGTCTATAGCTCACCTCATCTCGTCAACTGGAATGAACGCTGCCGGTTAGGTCAAAAAGGAGGTGGTCAACTTGTTACAGAAAACCAATTAGCTGAGACAATCCATGAAATTATAAAAGTAAATCGTCAAGAGCCGATTACTATTTTTGAAATTTTTACAGCCGCTGCCTTTATGCTGTTTAGTATACATCCAGCTGATGTTGTCATTTTAGAAGTTGGATTGGGAGGACATTTTGATGCTACCAATGTCGTTAACAAACCAGCTGTATCACTTATTATGCCCATTGATTATGATCATGAGATCTTTCTTGGAAAGACAATTGCTCAAATCGCTTTTCAAAAAGGAGGGATTATCAAACCAAACGTTCCTGTAGTCATTGGAAAGCAAAATTATGAAGAAACTCTTGCTACTCTAATACCCCTTGCTAATAAAAATAAAGCATCTTATTCTCTATTTGATCAAGATTATCAAAGTTATAAAGAACATGGACGTATGGTTTTTCAAAACAATCAAGGTCTCATGGATCTTCCCCTTCCTAACCTTATTGGAGACCACCAAGTTGCTAATGCTGGCGCGTCTCTTGAAGCAGTCTTTCAAGCAGGTTTTCAACTTTCAGAACAAGCCATAAATGATGCTTTGAAAAATATTTATTGGCCCGCACGAATGCAACATCTTACCCAGGGACATTTGGTTGATCAACTGTCTCCTAATATCGATTTATGGTTAGATGGTGGTCATAATCCTGCTGCTGGAAAAGTTATTGGAGCAGAACTTGCACAATGGAGAAAAAAAACAGATCGTCCTATTATTATGATTGCTGGCATGCTCAATACCAAAGATGCTGTCGGTTATTTTCGTTCCTTAGCAAACCTTGTCGATAAAGTATATACGATACCGCTGATTAACAATAATGCAAGTATCTCTCCAATAAACTTAGCTGAATCAGCGCAAAAAGCAGGAATCCTTGCTACTCCACAAGCTCATCTACAAGATGCTTTGCATAAGATTAAGGTGGAATATAAAGAGGCAATTGTCCTTATTGGTGGTTCCCTTTATCTTGCGGGCGATATTTTGCGTGACAATAAAACACCTCCGTGCTAAAAATTAGCCATTTTTAAAACTTTGAAAGATAGACTTTTTCATCATGCAACTTGATTGTGCACTTTATCAACATCCTAAACTTATTACTGTTTTTGGCGGATCTGGTTTTGTAGGACGACATGTCGTTGAAACTTTGACTAAGCGGGGGTATCGCGTTCGTATCGCTGTTCGTTGTCCACAAAAAGCTTATTACATGCTTCAAATAGGAGAAGTAGGACAAACCCAAATGCTTAAAACAGATATCAAGCATCGTGCTTCTGTTGCACGCGCATTGCTTGGAGCTGATGCAGCAGTGTTTTTGCCTGGTAGCTTAAAACAAGCAAATCAATCGAATTTTAAAAAAACACAAATTGATGGTGTTTACAATGTTGCTGAATTAACAGCAGAAACTGGTATTCCGCTAATCTATATGTCAACACTTGTGGCTAACGAGAATGCTTCATGTCTTTATGCACGTGTTAAGTTTATGGGTGAACAAATCATTCATAACAAGCATCCTCACGCAATTATTATCCGTCCATCCGTTATCTTTGGACCAGAGGACTGTTTCTTTAACACCTTGGCAGATTTGTCACGTTTTTTACCAATTATGCCTCTTTTTGGAGGTGGGCAAAGCAAATTGCAACCCGTGTATGTTGGTGATGTTGCTGAGTTTATCGCGCGCGCTTTAGATGGACAAGTTTCTTGGGGAAAAAATTATGATCTTGGTGGTCCCCAGATTATCACCTTCCAAAATACTCTTGAAAATATACTCAAAATTATTCACCGTAAAAAAACAATCCTATCCATGCCCCTTTCTGCTGGTCTATTGATTGGAGGAATTTTGGGAACAGTCGGTAAATTGCCTTTTGTACCAACACTCGTAACAGCCAATCAGATACGTTTTTTGCAAATGGATAACATTGTTTCTAAAGAAGCTATAGAGAATGGATATACTCTAGAAGGTGTGGGAATTACCCCCAGAGCAATGGCAGCATTCTTGCCAAGTTATCTTTGGCGATTTCGTCCACATGGTCAATTTTCCCAAAACCTATTCGTTTAGAATAAATTCTTCTAAAACTGAGTTAATTATTTGATTTATAATTCATCGCTCGTTGTTAGCAGTTTTAAAATCAGAGTGTTCAATAGAGTGATGTTTTTACATTTTAAATACTCTATTCAGTATCACAAAAAATGTTTAATCGTATATCTATAGTCTTTTGATAAAAATCTTTGAAAACAGAAGAAAAGCACTTCTTATAAACTGTCTTTATCCAAGAGCAGATGCAATATTGGAATCCTAAAGAACCGATTCTGAATTGCCTATTCATAAACATGATAGCCTATGGCTTTGCATTATATTATTTTGCTAAAAAGCTTAATAATGAGATTAAAGTAATACTTCCTTTTTCAACAACCGCATAAGTGAGTAGAATATGGGTATACTACTTTCGATATTATCCCATAAAAAATCGATATAAAAACTGTGAAGCAATGCACCATTTTTATTATTTAAAAGGTATTCCCTCTAGAGATTTTTAAAAGCTTTAAAGTTACGTGAAAAGGATAGAGTTTTGTTTATATAATAAGACTTATCATGAAGATCTCTTATTCTGTTAGTAACATCACTACTCAGATCCGTAAATGCATATTTGTTGCACAAATTTATGGAGATTTTAAAAGAGCTTTTTCACATAGAGAAGTCCTCTTCTTGTCTTGCATTTTTTTTTAATTTCTCCTACCGTCTTGGAAAAACTTATTTTAAAGGAATGAAGAATGGCAGCTCAAGATTTTGTTGTCAAAGATATTGCACTTGCCGCTTATGGTCGTAAAGAACTTAATATTGCTGAAACTGAAATGCCTGGTTTGATGGCTTGTCGTAAGGAGTTTTCTTCCAGCCAACCTTTGCGCGGAGCGCGTATTTCTGGCTCATTGCACATGACAATTCAAACAGCTGTTTTAATTGAAACATTAAAAGCGATTGGCGCCGATATACGGTGGAGCTCTAGCAATATTTTTTCTACGCAAGACCATGCAGCAGCAGCTATCGCCGCAACTGGCATTCCTGTATTTGCCGTTAAGGGTGAAACATTGGAAGAATATTGGACTTATATAGATGCAATCTTCCAATGGCCAGATGGTAATCCTTCCAATCTTATTTTAGATGATGGAGCTGACGCCACAAACTATATTTTAATGGGAAGTCGTGCAGAACAAAATAAAGATATTTTATCGCATCCCAAAACAGAAGAAGAAGAAATTTTTTTCAAACAAATACAAAAGCGTATGGATGCAACGCCAGGTTTTTTTACACGACAGCGTGCAGCAATTAAAGGTGTAAGCGAAGAAACCACAACAGGTGTAAACCGTCTTTATCAGTTACAAAAAGAAGGACTTCTACCTTTTCCTGCTATTAATGTTAATGATAGCGTCACTAAATCAAAGTTTGATAATAAATATGGATGTAAAGAATCATTGGTCGATGGTATTCGACGTGGAACAGACGTGATGATCGCCGGTAAAATTGCCATTGTCTGTGGTTATGGTGATGTAGGTAAAGGTTCAGCAGCATCTCTTTCTGGTGCTGGGGCTCGTGTTAAAGTAACAGAAATTGATCCTATTTGCGCTCTTCAAGCCGCTATGGATGGCTATGAAGTTGTTAATTTGGATGATGCTGCTTCCAGTGCTGATATTATCATCACGACAACAGGCAATAAAGATGTTGTTCGTTTAGACCATATGCGACAAGTAAAGGATATGTGTATTCTTGGAAATATTGGTCATTTTGATAACGAAATCCAAGTCGCTGCCCTTAGAAATTTGCCATGGACAAATATAAAACCACAAGTTGATATGATCACCTTTCCCGATGGAAAACGCATCATTTTGCTCTCTGAAGGGCGTTTGTTAAACCTCGGGAATGCGACTGGGCATCCTTCTTTTGTCATGTCAGCCTCGTTTACTAATCAAGTTTTAGCGCAAATTGAACTTTTTACCCGTGCAGAACACTATACAAATGAAGTCACTGTTTTGCCTAAACATCTTGATGAAAAAGTTGCACGTCTACATCTTGATCGGTTAGGAATAAAATTAAGTGTTTTATCAGAAGAACAAGCCGCCTATATTGGAGTCTCACCACAAGGACCTTATAAACCAAACCATTACCGTTACTAATACGTTTCCTTGGGTTAAAAAAGGGAAAGATGCCGTGCTCAGCTTTGGTGACTATAACCCCAAAGAAAAAGCTCAAAAAGAGATCCGAATCTATACGTATATATTTTGCCTTTTTTTCTTTTTTTCTCCAACATGCGCTGTTGCTCAGTCATTGGAAGGTTATTTACCATTTTTCTTCACTTTTCCAAATAGTCCATGGCTGCTTTTAGCGCTGTGTGGAGGAATTTCTTGTGCTTCACTTCTCTCGTGCATAGCTGTTACCGTGCGTGCAAAAAAAACTGCACAGAAGCCTTTGAAGATACTTCAGGCAAATTTTTCTGAAAAACTTAAATATTATGAATGGCTTCTGAAAGAAACCGAGCAATTCCTTCTTATTTGGGAAAATCCAACAACCTTACCCCGTGTTGTTGGTGCTCTTTCTGCATTGCAAAAAATAGGAATCGATCAGAAAGATTTTCAGCGTTTTGAGCTCTGGGTTGAAGAAAATTCTCTGCGAGAACTTGATTATGCATTGACTCAACTACGTTGTAAATGTCACCCTTTTGATCTTTCTATCACCACCACAAACAATGTACTGCTACAAGTTACAGGAGTCATCGCAGGAACAGTCGCTATTGCTCGTTTTCAAGATATCTCAAAACAACAGAGTGAAAATGCTCGTTTAGAGAAAGATATAGCCCGCCTTCTTACTGAACTGAGAATGCAGCGTAATCTTCTTGATCTTATTCAAGAGCCCGTATGGATAAAAGATTGTGAAGGAAAAGTTTGTTTTATCAATCGCGCCTTTAGAGAAATGACAGACTTTCCTGAAGACAGTGATGACGTGGGGGATCTTTTCAATGAAAATACACAACGCAAAACAGATGAAACAGAAACAATTTTTCAAGAACATGTTCATACGGTTATTGGTGGAGAACGGCACCGTTTTCATCTCACACGTATTACAACAGCTGAAGGAATGGCAGCTTTTGCACGTGATGACAGCGCATATGAAAATCTTGCTCATGAATTAAGATATGTTCTTCAAAGCCATTGTGAAACACTTGACCAAATTTCAACAGCTGTAGCCATTTTTGATACAAACCAAAAATTAAAATTCTGTAATCATGCTTTCAAAATTTTATGGCCGTTGGAGAGTTCTTTTTTAGAAAGTGAACCAAGCCATACATTGTTTCTTGAACGTTTACGTGAAAAGGGGCTCATTGCTGAACACCCTGATTGGCGCGCATGGAAAGAAGAACTTTTAAAAGCCTATTGGCAAACAGAATCAAACCAACAAATTTGGAATCTTCCAGATGGGCGTACGGTGCGTGTTGTCTCGAACCCTCATCCACAAGGAGGTGTCACTTGGCTGTACGAAAACCTTACAGAAAAAATTGATCTTGAGCGCCGTTATAATACACTTATTAAAATACAAGGTGAAACACTTGATAAACTTTCTGAAGGCGTGGTCGTTTTTGGTACTGATGGACGCCTTCGCTTATCGAATCCTGCCTTGTCGAAATTGTGGTCTCTTCCTTATAATTTACTGGTAGAAGGAACCCATATTACACAGTTACAAAGCCATTGTTCAGCCTTAACCTTGGGGACAGAATGGGATCAGTTTACCAAGTTCATTACCGGTTTTGCTGAAAAACGTGAAACATTTTCAGGTCGTATAGATCTTAAAAATGATATGATTATTGACTATACTCTGGTCCCTCTTCCTAATGGACAAACGATGCTTACTTTTGTGAATGTTACGGATACTGTCCATGTTGCTCGTGCTCTTCAAGAAAAAAATGAAGCATTAGAAAGTGCTGATCGTTTGCGTAATGAATTTGTCCAACATGTTTCTTATGAATTGCGCACACCTCTCACAAATATTATTGGATTTTCCGACATTTTACGTGATCAAATTTTCGGCTCTATCAATGAACGTCAACAAGAATATCTTGAACACATTCATTCAGAATCAGGAACTCTTTTAAATATTGTTAACGATATTCTTGATCTTGCTACCCTTGATGCAGGCATTATGGAGTTGGACATAAAATCGGTTAACATTGCCGATGCTATGATACAAGCAGTAGCACGCGTAGAAGATCGCCTTAATGAACGTCATATTACGCTTTTACAACAAATTTCCCCTTCCTTAAATTCTATTTCTGCTGATGAAAAACGCTTGCATCAAATTTTTGTGAATGTACTGAGCAATGCTATTAATTTTGCAACGGAGGCGAGTACTATTGAATTTTGCGTCGATGAACAAGATGATAACATTGTCTTTAGCGTTCACAATCAGGGCTCTGACATCCCAGAAGACGTCCTTGATCGTATTTTTAAACGTTTTTCTTCCCATTCACACCATGGTGGGCGTGCGGGAGCGGGTCTTGGCCTTTCCCTTGTGAAAAGTTTCGTTGAACTACACGGTGGACATGTTGAAATTCTTACCGGTTCTGGAAAAGGAACAACAGTTAAATGTTTTTTCCCACTCTCCAAAGGAGATAAGATTTTTTAATTTTAACTTTTATGATAACAAAAAATTTTCATCCATTTCATGGAACTTTTAATGAATTTTAGTTTTTTTCTTGAAAATGAAGAGGCAACAAAGCTTTTTGCACAAAATTTAGCTCTTTCTTTAAAGCCAGGAGATCTTGTAACGCTGCAAGGGGATCTTGGAACTGGAAAGTCAACCATTGCACGTACAATCATCCAAACACTTGCAAACGATAACACTATGGATGTTCCAAGCCCTACTTTTACTCTTGTGCAAAGCTATCAACTTCCAAAGTTTGAAATTATTCATGCTGATCTTTATCGCCTTTCTATGGCAGAAGAAATTGATGAATTAGGGCTTCATGAAGCTCGTGAGAAAAATATTTTACTTGTTGAATGGCCAGAAAGAAATACAGCTCTTTTAGAGCTTGCCACTTTTGCACTCACCTTACACTATAAAGAACATGGGCGTCATGTAACAGTTAAATCAGCACAACATTCCATTGAATGTTTGCAACAGTCTTTTACAATTCGTACATTTTAAAAAACATAGATATAATCATGGGCATCATCATTTTTTTAGTTGGTAATATCTCAGGATATACCTATGAAATTTGAGATGATGAACAACATAAAGAAGGCTTCATGGAGGCACCGACCATGGAAGATGAAACGAAGTGCTGACTCTTTCATATAACAATGACATAAATTGCAAAGGACAGCCGTTAATTTATAGGAATTCATCAATTTATTTTAGAGAATCTGATACCTACAATTTTGATTCTAGAGAATAGTATAAGAGAATTTTAAATTGAAGTGGTAACCCTTTAGAAGAGCATTCTATAACCTGTAGTGAATTGCTTGTTTCTTTCTGCTTAAAAATTGTGAGCTTCAGAAAAGTAATTTGCAAAGTTTTTGCTTAAAATCTCCTTTTATGTGTTGAAAGCACTATCTATCTCAATAGTCTTATCTAAGAAAAAATACCTTTATGAAATTATCATTCACCCAATATTTTTAACACGCATATAAGGAAAGAATTGCCTATATTCTTCATACAAAGTAATTTTTTATAAAAATGGTCAATTGAATCATGCATAAAAGCACGAATTCTTAAATTCATTTAAAATTTTGATTTTTATTGTCTTTTCATTATAATATAATGCAAAAAAGAATATTTTAAAAAAGTCAAAAGGAGAGACAAAACTTCTCTCCTTTATAGTGGTTATATGTGGAATTAACTAAGCCCATCTTTTATCCATTCAGAAAGACGTCCTTTAGAGGTAGCGCCAACCATATTCGATGAAATATTTCCATTTTTAAACATTAATAATGTAGGGATAGAACGTACTCCGTATTGGGTAGCCAGTTCCGGATTTTCATCAATATTTACCTTAGCAATTTTAACTTGATTTTGCATTTCTATTGAAATTTCATCCAACATTGGAGCAATCACTTTGCAAGGGCCACACCATTCTGCCCAAAAATCAACCACAACAGGGGTGGAAGAGGTTAGAACTTCACTTTCGAAATTGTCCTTATCAACTTTTATACACGTCATTGATTTATCCTTTATATTCACTTTTTATAGATTGGTATAATAACAATTCATATCAAGTTATTGCAAAGATAAATTATTAAAGGACTTTTTTACACTAGAGATTGTGCATTGTGTTTGTTTGGGCGATTTTATGAAAGTAAATAAAGTGTAAAGATGATTTTCAAGGAAAAGAGTAGCTTATAAAGCAACTTCACTAAGAAATGCCTCAAGTTTTTCTGGAGGAAGTTTAAAAATTTTGGCTTCTTTACTGTAGATAAGCAGAGCCTGGATATCTTTATCGGGATGAATAGCTTGCAATAATTTTCGATAAAGAGCCATTTGCAACCAATAATGGGAAGCAATAGCAGCTTCATTTTCTGGCGGGGTTCCTGTTTTAAAATCGGCAAAGATAATGCTGTTTTGCGTGATGTAGAGACGGTCAATTTGACCAGAGATTGCTTGTTCTTTTCCACGAATTTTCACAATACCCATTAAGGAGACCTCAGCACGTGAATGCTCAGAGAAAAGGGGCTTGAGGTAAACATGATCTAATATTTTCCAAACATGGCGAAGAGCATCTTCTCTTTGGCTTTCATCCCAATGAGAGGCTTTGATATTGAGATAGTTTCGAGCATAATCTCGACGTTTTTGTGGGGGACAATCGGGTAAGTATTGTAACAATCGGTGAACGAGATTACCATATTCAATGGAAAAAGCCCTGTTGGTATTTTTTTCTCCCAAAACAGGCGAGACGCTATGATATTTTGAATTAGAAGAAATATCGGTATCAGCCTCAATGGAAAGACTAGCAACAGAGGGTCTCAACGGTTTTGGTAGCACTGGTTCTTCTGGTATTTTATGGGAGAAAAAAGCAGGTAAAGGTGGTAAGGTTTGGCATTCAGCACAAGGGACTTTTGAGTTTATAGAAGCAGAAGAAGCAGGTGTAATGCAATAACGCAAAGCTGCAATATCTTCCGAAGAATCTTTTATAGCAAGGGCATGCGGTTCGAGGGCTTTTTTTACGAGTTGTAACCATGTATGAGATGGCGTTTTCGGGCCTTTATATCCACAAATAAACAAGCGATCTTCAGCACGTGTCATTCCTACATAAAGAAGACGCCTATATTCTTCTTCTGCACGCTCTTTTAAATATGAAATTGCTTGTTTAGAGAGTTTTGTATCAAACTTTTCATTGGGATGCCAAATAAAGGCTTGTTTTCCATTCCATTGTGCATTGTTTAAAGGAACTTTAAGCAAGTGAGGCGCATGCTGAGGATGCCAAATCGCACTACCTGGATCGACTAAAAACACAACAGCAGCCTCTAGTCCTTTTGCAGCATGAACAGTCATAATGCGAATTTCTTCATTACTTTGTTCAAATTCACGTTTAATTTCTGGTTCGCTTGCACTTAATGTTTCTAAAAAAGCTTGTAATCCTGGTAATCCTGTTTTTTGAATAGTGAGCGTATAATCCATAAAAGCATCGAGCACATCATTTGCTTCAGATCCTAAACGAGACAGAATTTTTTGTCTTCCCTTATCATTATTCAAAATATGGCTATAAAACTCGAAAACCGGTATTTTATCCACTAAAGCGCGATAATGGTTTAGCTTTTCAAAAGCATCTTTAAAAGATGCCTGCGATGATGTATGCGTAAATAAGCTTTGCCAAAGAGAGCCGGTGCGGTGTGCAGCAAGCTGATAGAGTTCCTCTTCACTAAGAGCAAAAAGTGGGCTTTTTAAAACACAAGCAAGAGAAAGATCATCTTGTGGCTGTAAAACAAAACGTGCAAGCGCCATTAAATCACGGATACTAATATGTTTGGTAAGCTGTAAACGATCAGCTCCTGCTACGGGAATATTACGGTGTTTAAGAGCACGAGAAAGAGCTGAGACAAATTGATCACGTTTACGGACCAAGATCATAATATCACTTGCACGTATTAAGCGTCCTTTTGCTGGAAGCATTTCGCCTTTTTGTAACCAGTCGGCAATCGTTTCAGCAATTTTTTCTGCTAAACGCACTTCAGGTGTATCTAAATGATTAACAGTTGTATGCCAATCTTGAGGAAAGTCACTCGTTTCTTTGGAAATGGCATCCCATATAACAACTTCACCGGGACTATGAATACGAATAGCTTCATGCACCGTTTTTGTATTTTCTGCCGAAAGTCCTTTATAGTTTTCTGGTGTTTCAAAAACAAGATCAACACTTTTAAGAACATCTGCTGTAGAGCGAAAAGAATAATGCAGTTGTATTTTTTCAAATTGCTGATTTGTTTGCTGCACTTTTTTTTGAATAATTCGTCCATTTGCAGCAAAATTTTCTGGAGCAGCGCCTTGAAAAGAATAAATAGATTGCTTTTCATCTCCAACAGCAAAAAGAGTGCGTATGTTTGTTCGTTGGCTATACCCTGAAAAAAATTCCTGTGCCAACAGTTGAATAATTTGCCATTGCTCAGGGTTGGTGTCTTGTGCTTCATCAAGTAGAATATGATCAAGTCCCTGATCAAGTTTATAGTGCACCCATTGGCTTGCACCTTTGCGCTGTAACAAATGAAGTGTACGCTCAATAAGGTCGTCAAAGTCTAAGAAACCATTGGACTTTTTTAGATTCTTATAAATTTTGAGATAAATAGCACAGAGCTGAAAAGCAGCCATATTGAGGGTGGCAACCTTTGCGCATTGATATTTTTCTAAAAAAACAGAAAGCTTGTTTTGTTTATCTTCAAGCATTTGTTGAATAAAAGGCCAAATTTCGTCTGATTTTTTACGAGATAAATTTGAAAAATTACGCGGCTCACCTTTGATTGTAAAATAAATATCAGAAATAATATTGAGAATATTTTTCTCATCATGCACCTTTTCTAATTGGGAAAGTTTTTCCACCATATCCTTAAAGCTTTGACTACCATTGATTTCACAATGCTTAAGAGCATAAAGAGGAAGGCGCGCTGTTTGTTTAATTTGTTCCAGCAGATATTGATTTGTTTCATTGGGCGCTAAGTTAAAAAGCGCGCGCAATTTTTCTTCTCCATTTTCAGATAAAAGAGAAGATAAAAAATCAGACAATTTATGTTGCTTTTCAACTGCTTCATAGAGCAATTGGTTAAAAGTATGTTCGCTAATAACTTGAAGTAACTGTTGCAAAGCAGGTTGTACATCACGACGGGCTAAAAGTTGACGACGGGATTCTTGTCGTAATTTTTTTCGACCGATATCATCGGGAAGTTCAAAATGCCCTGCAATATTGGCTTCTAACATAAATTGATGTAAGAGAGCTTCACAAAAAGCATGAATCGTTTGAATTTTTAAGCCACCAGGCGTTTCGAGAGCACGCGCGAAGAGTTGTCGTGCATAAGTTAGTTTTTGCGCATTAACAGGCTTTTTTTCAAACTGTGTTAAGGTTTCTTGCAGCTGTGCATCATCGAGCTCATTCCAACTGGAAAGCGTGCGAAAAATTCGTGATTGCATAACAGCAGCAGCAGCTCTTGTATAAGTAAGGCATAAAATACGTGCTGGAGGCGTACCGTTTAAAAGCAAACGGATAACACGTTCGCTTAAAACGTGGGTTTTTCCAGATCCAGCATTTGCAGAAACCCACACGTTTTTTTGGGGATGTGTTGCTGTTGCTTGTGCATCAAGAGCGGCTTCAGGAATAGAAAAAAACGTCATGATTACTCTTCTTTATGAAAACCACTTGACCATTCCCACAACCGAGCCAAATGGTCGTAGTCACCTTCATATCGTTTTGACATGGGGACAGCATGTGAGAGATAACCTTGTTGTGGATTTTGATAATAAGTTATGAGTGCGATAAGATTTTCCCATGCATTGTCAGCAAGATCAACAGCACTTAGATGAGTTTTTCCGTCTTTTTTCTTTAAAAGAATTGATTGGGATTTAATTTCACCTTTTTTGTTAAGAGGAATGTAAAATAAATTTGAGGGGGTAAAATCTTGAAAATCTGGGAAGCCCCCTTGTATGAGTAAAGCTGTTTCTAAAGCCAATTGCGGAAATAATAATTCACGAACTTGTTTTGATGAAGGAGGGGTTCCGGTTTTGAAATCTAGAATTTCAACCGTTTTATCTGGCAAAACATCAAGACGATCAGCACGTCCTGAAAGGGTTACTCCTGTTGTTCCTATAGGAATTTTTTGTGATACCACTTCCGAATATCGCTCTCGCAGTCCTAAACTTTGTTCCCATTGAATAAAGCGTGGAGCAAGGTTTTCAAAACTATTCCACCAAATTACTTCAATATCGGGTGGAAAATTGAATTTATCAAACTCTTTACGCCCAATAGCAAGCAGTACATTGAGTGCATTTGCAGCATTTGGATTTTTCATTTGTGTGCAAAAAGCTGCAAGAATAGCGTGATAAAGTGTTCCTCGTTCTGAAGCGCTAGGATCATGAATAAGTTCTTTAAGTGGTTTGAGCCTTAAGATTTTTTTAGCATAAATAGCATAGGGATCATATCGCAATGTTTCTATTTCAGTAACTGAAAAATGACGCGGGCGTATATCAAGAGGCGGAGCAGGGCAAGGACGTTCCACCTCAGAAGTTATGCTTGTATGATCAAGCATCTTTGCCCAATGGCGTAGTATTTCACCTCGTTCACGGATTTGTTCCCAAACCTGTTTTCCTACAACTGTTTCCATGCGTTGTAGCCAGCGTGAAGGAATGGAAGGCGTATGATTAACGCGCAATGCGCGACTCATCACCACTTTTTCCATTCCCATCGCCCATTGAAAATCATGCGCAGAAATACCAATACGCTGCTCTGGTGGTTCCAGAGTTAACATCATTTTCATCGGTCGCGATAAAAAAGCATCATTTCGGGTTGATATCGGCCATGACCCTTCATTAAGACCGCCGATGACCACTGTATCAACCGTTTGCAAACGCGATTCCAAAGTACCCCAGATGAATAAACGTGGATGTCCTCCAGGCGAAGGTGCGACGGAACGGGTTGCTATTATGGCAGAAAACATAGCGGGCCATTCACAAAGATGAAATGTTAATCCTGATTGATCACTGACCAATTCACGCAAAAAATTTGATAAGGCTTGTCCTGCTTCATGTTGATAAAGATGTGCAAGAGAATTATCCTCATTGCGACCAAAATTTTCAAAAACCTCAACAGTTGCTATTGCAGCCTCATTGATGGTGCATTCTTTCTCTTGTTTCATAAGAGATGTTAAAGGTTCAACAGCTTTTTTCAAAAGATGACAAAGGAGACGTGCTTCTTCACATTTCTGCTGATCAAGGGTGTTGACTTCAGAACTATTATGAAAGGATGTATCAATCCATTTTTCGAGAAATTGATCACACTCGCAAAGATTGATGCGCCCTGTATTCCCTCGAAGAACAAAAAGTTCAAAATTTTCTGCCATTTCCCGTAAACGATGACGGTTTTGTTGGAGTGTTGTAAGGGGATGTTTAAGAAGAGAAAGAAAAGCAATGGGATCATCAGCTTGTAACACATTTTCTAAAATAAGTCGTAAGAGAGTTACAGGCAATGTTTGTGCAAGTGGTATTCCGCCTGAATCATTTGCTTCAATTCCAAATCGCTGTAATTCCACAGCAACACGGCGTGCTAAATTACGGTCATTTGTAATAAGGGCTGCAGTTTTTTTGGGTTCTTCAATAGCTTTGCGTAAGATAACAGCTATCGCAAGAGCTTCTTCACGTTCATTTATAGCTTCAATAAATGACCAATCTGCACAAAAATTCTCATAATCATCACGGACAATTTGTACCCATTTGTCTGTTGTAGAAGCTGGTCGGAGTGCTTCTGATAAAAGAGCCATTCGTTTTTTCTTTATGCTACTCTGTTGGCCAATTTCGCAAACATGATGACGTTGACACTCCATGAGAGTTAGAAGTTTTTTTAAATGATATTGAGGATGGCTAAAAACATTTTCTGCAGGATCAAAAAAATCACAAGCTGTTTTTTCTTTATTGCTTGTGCTTAGTGCATTCCATTGTTCTTCATCCATATGAAGATCAAGACCAGGAAGAACAACAGCCCCTTTGGGCAGAGAAGATATAACCTTTAAAAGATGAGAAACTGCGGGCATAGAACCTGACACACCAGCTGCAATGATCGGTTTATCAGGCAGCATGCATCGTAAAGTCTCTGCATGCATTGTGAGTACTTGATTACGCCATTCAGCGGGATTACTTCGTTGTTTTTCTTTCAAGATTTTTGGCCAATTTTGCGTAACAATAGTCAAGAAATCGAGCGTTATTTGCCACCATTCAGCGACCATATCAGGTGCAATATTTTTAAGTTCTGACCAATCTGCTCCTTCTGCTTCAATTTCGTCCATCAAATGTGCTAAATCTTGCGCAAGCCAAATCGCATCAGCACTATGAGCCGGAATAAGTACATCTTCTGTACCAAACATGGCACGCAGATGCGCAGGCAAATTTTCACGCCATGGACGGATAAGGCGCGCTAAAAGTAAAAGACGTTCGCTTTCTCCAATAGGTGGATCGAGAGCGCTGGTATGATTTTCAACAAAAAGAAAACTGTCTTCATCGACATCTCCTAGAGCACGAATGGTTGGCAAAAATGTTGATTGTGTATCACTTCTTTCAACAAAGGCTAAACGCAAAGCGCGAGCAGCACGACGTGTCGGAACATAAATAAGGCTATCGGCAAGGGCTGTTTGAATGTCTCCACTTGAAGCGAAATTATCAATAAGGCTACCAGAAAGTAGTGCATCAACAAAGTGAGGCAAAAAAGCAGTTCCCGGAGAAATAGAAAAGACATGCGGTTTATAGGTCATATGATCTCATATTTGGGATAACAGATTTCAGCTTATTGATTATTTGTATTATTTTGACTGTATACAATATTTATACAAGGAAAAACTGAAAAGCTATGTTTATAAAGCAGATTTTTTAGTTTAGATTTAAAAAATATCGAAATAAATTATATTTCTTAAGTCATCGCGAAAAAATATATAAAATTTTTCTTATATTTTTCAACGTAGAATTGGCTACAGTTTATTCTCTAACTCAAATAGGTAATATAAAAATAAATATTAAAGTTTTAAAAGGTTCTAGAGGTACCAGTGCGCTGTAACTCTTTTAATAATAAATAAATTTACCGTATTTTTTATACAGTTCAATCTAAAAATATCCTTTACATACTCCATCACTTTCAGAAAAAAATAGATATCATGATATTGCAAAACTTAAAAAAATCAGTTTCATAAATAATATTTTAGAATCCCATAAAAAGCTTGGAAAAAAATAATAATATTTCCATATTTCACAGCGAAAACAGATTACTTTGAGGGAGAGAGTTTTGCGAAAGTTTATCGTGCAAGCCTCTATCTTGCTAGAATTACATCCCTTATGCAAAATAGAATGCCCAAAAATATCATTATGTTGCAATTTTATATGTTTGTTTTTAAAGGGACATTTTTCATTGTACTTGATCTTACCTCGTCATGTCATCCCGTAAATAATATAAATGAATAGTATAACGTAAACTTCCGTGAATGGGATGAGATACATCACACACCACCATCGTTACATCATAACGCTATAACCACCATCATCATTTTTACCCTCACCCAATATTTTGAAAGCTCTTGGCTATAGAGAAGATCTATAAGAGGTATTGTATTTCTTGCTTCAAGTGTTTTACGCACACACCAATCATACTTATGATTTTTAAACAAATGATTTTGATTGTTCCCATATAAAAAACGATAAATTATCATTATAAATCAAATTATTGTAGAAAAGATTTTTCTTTATTTTAAGAGCGTACTTGATAATCTTTAAAAGCAGAAAATTTTATTTTAGGAGCTCTTTCTGCCTCATAATTCAATGAAAAATGGTTCTCCGCTAAAAAAACTGGATCACCTTCTAAATCATACGCAATAGCAGAGCGGTGATTGCTGAGAAACTTTTGCAACTCATCTTTGCTCTGCGCTGAAATCCAACGGCATAAATTAAAGCGCGCAGACTCAAAATTCACTGGCAAAGAATATTCTATTTTTAATCGTTCTTTTAAGACATCAATTTGCAAAGCACCAATAACACCAATGAGAGAAGGCGACCCATCATCAGGAATAAACAATTGTACAACCCCTTCTTCAGCCATTTGTTGCAAAGCTTCTTTGAGCTTTTTTGCTTTCATTGGATCGCCTAAACAAACACGACGCAAAATCTCTGGTGCAAAATTTGGTACTCCCTTAAAGAGGATATCTTCTCCTTCAGTCAAAGTATCGCCGATACGCAATGTTCCATGATTAGGGATCCCTACGATATCACCAGCATAGGCTTGATCAGCAATTTGGCGCGAACGCGCAAAGAAAAATTGTGGAGCCGAAAGTGTCATCGGTTTTCTTGTTCGAACCAACTTTGTTTTCATACCACGTTCAAGCGTTCCCGAACATACCCGAAAAAATGCAATACGATCACGATGATTAGGGTCCATATTCGCTTGAATTTTAAAAACAAATCCCGTCATTTTAGGTTCAGTTGCTATGACATTGCGCTGATCTGCACTTTGATCACGAGGACTTTGACCAAAATCTATAAGCGCATTGATCAAATCACGAACACCAAAATTTCGCAAAGCTGAACCAAAATAAACCGGTGTCATATGACCTTCACGGAAAGCTTGCAGATCAAAATTCTTGCAAACACTTTGAGCAAGTTCTACCCCTTCAATAAAAGTTGAACGTTGATATTCAGGGAGTAAATGGACAACCTCTCTGGGATTTGAAACTATCTGCTGTATTATCTCATCATCTTTTTGACGAAAACGATTATGATGAAGGTCATAGGTACCAACAAAATCTTTACCCGACCCAATTGGCCATGTTATAGGCGCGGTATCAAGAGCAAGCTTTTCTTCAATTTCATCTAAAAGCTCTATAGGATCACGTGCCTCACGATCCATTTTATTGATAAACGTAACAATAGGAATATCCCGCATCCGACACACTTCAAACAATTTTAATGTTCTAGGCTCAATCCCGCGGGCCCCATCCAATACCATGATAGCACTATCAACAGCTGTGAGAGTGCGATACGTATCATCCGCAAAGTCCTCATGTCCTGGGGTATCTAGGAGATTAAAAATATGATTTTCATATTCAAACGTCATCACCGAAGTCACAACGGAAATACCACGATCACGCTCAATATTCATCCAATCAGAACGGGTTTGAATACGATCTTTTTTGGCTTTTACTTCTCCTGCAAGTTGAATAGCACCACCAAACAATAAAAGCTTTTCTGTTAATGTTGTTTTCCCCGCATCTGGGTGAGCAATAATTGCAAATGTACGGCGTCGCTTTACTTCCTGCACTCTTCGTTCCATTATTCCTCCGTCGGCCGTGCAAGTGTTTCAGCAATCAGTGCACGCATTTCATTAATCCCATAAAGCGCTATAAATGATCCCCATCGTGGACCTCGCTCTTGTCCAAGAAGGACTTCATACAACATTTGAAAAAAAACATTAGAAACACCAGGCCCACCTTCAGGGCTTTTTTTGCTATGATCTTGATAACGTTCCGTTAATCGTGCAACATCAAGAAGCATATTTTGTAATATGTTGCCATCAACAGTTTCAGGTAAATGAGCTAATTTTTCATCAATTTGTGCTAATGTTTCTCGTTCGCTATCATCTGGTATACGAAATTTCTTGTTTGGTTTAACAAAAACATCAAAATATTTAATAGCAAACTTCACCAATTGATCAAGTTCTGGATAAGTTTGTGCATTTGCTCCTTTAGCGTAACGAGAAATAAAACCCCAAAGAACTTCTGCATTCTCCGCATTTGAAGCACTTACCAAATTTAGGAGCATCGCAAAGGATACAGGCAAATCAACCTGCGGTGGACAACCATTATGAATATGCCATACAGGATTACTAAGCCGTTCTTGCCATTTTTGACGACCATAGGCTGAAAGATGCGCATAGTATTCATCAACCGCTTTAGGAATGACATCAAAATAAAGCCTTTTTGCTGTTTTAGGCTTTGAAAACATATAAAGCCCTAAACTCTCTGTTGGAGCATAAGTAAGCCATTCATCAATGGTTAAGCCATTTCCCTTGGATTTGGAAATTTTCTGCCCTTTCTCATCTAAAAAGAGCTCATAGTTGAATCCTTCTGGGGGTTTTCCACCTAATACTTTACAAATTTTAGAAGAAAGATTTGTGGAATCGATAAGGTCTTTTCCGGCCATTTCATAATCAATGCTAAGTGCTGTCCAACGCATTGCCCAATCTACCTTCCACTGACACTTAACTTTGCCCCCCGTAACCTCTGTTTCTATAGTTTCTCCTGTTTCTGGCTCAATATAAGTGACTGTACCTTTTTCAACATTACGCGCAATCATCGGTACCTGTAATACTTTTCCAGAAAAGGGAGAAATCGGTAGAAAGAGTGAATAGGTCGCTTGCCGTTCTTCACCTAATGTTGGTAAAATAATTGCCATAACCTTGTCATAACAGGCAAGGATTTTCAAAAGTGTTTCATCAAAACGACCAGAATTGTAATAATCCGTAGCACTTGCAAATTCATAATCAAAACCAAAACGATCAAGGAAAGCCCGTAACCGCGCATTATTCGCTGCCCCAAAAGAAGGATAATCATCTCCAAAAGGGTCGGGTACACGACTCAACGGTTGACCAAGATAATGTTCCATCCTTTCGCGATCAGGCACATTCTCAGGAACCTTGCGCAAACCATCCATATCATCAGAAAAACAAAGTAATTTTGTTTTTACTTTATTCTCCGTGAGAATATGAAATGCATGACGCACCATGGTTGTACGTGCAACTTCCCCAAAAGTTCCAATATGCGGTAAACCAGAAGGGCCATAACCTGTTTCAAATATCACATTGTCTGGATAACCCGTTTTTTCATACCGTTTGATAATCTTACGTGCTTCTTCAAATGGCCAAGTTCTCGATTGAGAAGCTGCATCTTTTAATTCAGGCGTAAGGTTGAGGGTATCACACTGATCACGCATCATTATTTATCCTAAAAATTACACTCTTTTAAAATAGGGTGTATGGTTCTTGAATTTATTCGTCAATAATAGCAAGCAAAAAGATGAAAATTTCTTTATACTCTTAAGTCACAATACAAAAACCGCCCTCGTTATAAACATGTTTTGTTCTGATAAAAATCAAAAACATTCAATATTATAAAGCAAAATTGACTTGTTTTGATTATCGAAGCCTTCATTGCTATTATTATCATGGGTTTTGCTTATTATATTTATTAGCGCAGAAGATAAGCTTCTAGTATTGAACGAAAGAACGGTAAAAACCAACAGAAAAATGCTTAAACTAGGCATTTCATACAAAAGCACTAATCCATATTACACTTGTCACCGTAATTTTCTATTTCTTTTCTTTATCACCTTGATGACGCATTGCTAATGTACGCAAACGTAGAGCATTTAATTTAATAAAACCAGTTGCATCTCTTTGATCATAAACACCTTGATCATCCTCGAAAGTTACCAACTCACTAGAATAAAGTGATTTTTTACTTTGGCGCCCTTCAATAATTACATTCCCCTTATAAAGCTTTAACGTGACTTCACCTTCAACATGTTCTTGAGATAAATCAATAGCTGCCTGCAACATCTTACGTTCCGGCGAAAACCAAAATCCATAATAAATGAGTTCTGCATAACGTGGCATCAATTCATCTTTCAAATGAGCTGCACCACGATCTAGTGTTAAAGATTCTATCGCTCTGTGAGCCGTCAAAAGAATGGTCCCCCCTGGTGTTTCATAAATACCCCGCGATTTCATACCCACAAAGCGATTTTCTACCAAATCTAACCGACCAATACCATTATCGCGCCCATAATGATTTAATTCTGCAAGTAAAGTTGCAGGAGATAAATTTTTTCCATTGATTGAAACAGCATCGCCTTTTTTAAAGCCAAGAGTAATTCTGGTTGCTTGATCTGGAGCATCTTCCGGCGAAAGAGTACGCATATGGACATATTCAGGAGCAGGAAGTGCTGGATCTTCTAAAATCTTTCCTTCTGATGAAGAATGCAATAAATTTGCATCCACTGAAAAAGGCGCTTCACCTTGCTTATCCTTTTCTACAGGAATTTGATGAATACGAGCAAATTCAAAGAGATCTGTCCGACTCTTAAAATCCCAATCACGCCATGGAGCAATAATCTTTATATCAGGATTAAGCGCATAAGCGGAAAGCTCAAAGCGTACCTGATCATTGCCTTTTCCTGTTGCTCCATGAGCAATCGCATCAGCCCCTGTTTCCTTAGCAATTTCAATAAGGCGTTTTGAAATAAGTGGACGTGCAATTGATGTTCCTAAAAGATAAGTCCCCTCATAAATGGTATTGGCTCGAAACATCGGAAAAACAAAATCACGCACAAATTCTTCACGCAAATCTTCAATATAAATTTCTTTAACACCTAGCATTTCAGCTTTACGACGAGCAAGTTCCAGCTCTTCCCCCTGCCCCAAATCTGCTGTAAAAGTTACAACTTCAACGCCTAGCGTACTTTGCAACCATTTAAGAATAATTGACGTATCCAATCCACCTGAATAAGCCAAAACAACTTTTCTAATATTTTGCCACTTTTTCATTTTAACGTTCTATATGAGCTACTTTTTTTATTTCTACCCAAAAATCAAAACGATACAAGAAATATAAAAATAAATTCTTTTTAAGCAACATTAAAAAGACGTAAAAAGCGTAAATAAAGGTGCCTCAAAGTATAAATAGTGAACACTGCTTAAAAATAAAAGGAGATTTACGTGTCATTTCTACCGGAGTGGTCTATTGTTGTACAATTTGCTTTAGCATCGTTGATTTTAGCACTTATTCCAGGACCAGATATGATGCTTTCTGTAGGACGAACCATTACACAAAGCAAAAAAGCTGGAATTATGTGCGCCTTGGGTAGTGCAACAGGGTTTGCCATTCAGGTTACCGCTGTAGCACTTGGCTTATCAGCGCTTATTTTTGCTGCACCACATACTTTTGTTCTTCTGAAAATTGTTGGCGCCTTTTATCTTTTATGGTTTTCCTTTCAAGCGTTACGGAGAAACCCCACTTTTTCCTTTGAACAGACATCTTCTAAATCTCAAAGCGCTAAACGTAATTATCTTGCTGGTATTGGAATTAATCTTCTCAATCCTAAAGTTATACTCTTTAACGCGACATTCTTACCACAATTTATCAATGCGAATGATCCTATGGCAACACAAAAATTGCTCTTTTTAGGACTCTCTTATATTCCTATTTCTTTCCCCATTACAATTGCAATCGTTTTTACAGCGCATAAACTTACCAAAACTCTCAAAAAGAACCCTCTTTATATTCGCTTTCTCGACTGGCTTATTGCTGGTACTTTTACCAGCTTTGCCCTCCATCTCCTTATCGTTACAAAACATTGATTTATATGTGTAATGTATCGCTTTTAATTTAAATAAAAAAACAAATATTATAAGATTTTTTCATTTCAAACCCGTTTATGTTGAATAAAATAATACCTTTCCTTTGTACATCACAAGCGAAGCTGGAGTTTTCGTATGGATAAAAACTGTCTAAGAAAAGAATAAAAATACCTCTTATGAACCATCTTAAGTGCCAAAAGCTGTTTACAACATTGGGAGCTAAAAAATAGAATGGTGGTATCAACTTACACCTTTATTAAACATAAAGGTGTAGGAGTATAGTACATTTCACAGAGCCTTTTTGTTATACTCTTCACAGGCATTGTCGTGATATGAAGAGTGCACTCAGAGATACCTAAAAAACATATCAATGGACAACACAATGGTATTTATATTTTAGATCCTCTGTTGTGCTTGTGAAGCGTGATCTTATTAAAGAACGTAATAAACAAAAGCATGAGGCAGTGCACCATCTCCACTTTTTAAAAGATATTACCGTAGATGCTTTTAAAAGACATAAAACCGAATTAAAGAGTATGATAATAAGGTAAAAATTAGTTACAATCCTTAAGACCTCATATTCCCTCTAAATTAGGCTTCCTTCTTATTTCAGAGATTATGCAAACAGACTATAGACAATATCTTACCCCATTTAGCATATAAAAGCTGAGACTGTTCGTCTAGCACTTATCTATCTTAATCTCTGTCTCACACATGCTATTATATGATGATTTACTGAAAAAAAGCATAGGCCTCGATATCGCTGAAAATTGCGTTAACTAATGACCAATGGCATTTTCAAGTCGTAACCGTTCAGATTTACGTAAGCGCTCTGAAGCTGATTTAAGCTGTCCACATGCAGCTAAAATATCGCGTCCACGCGGTATCCGAATAGGAGAAGCATAGCCCGCTTGATTAACGACATCAGCAAAACGCTCGATTTGCTCCCAATCAGAACACTGATAATTACTCCCTGGCCACGGATTAAAAGGGATTAAATTAATCTTAGCAGGAATCCCTTTCAATAACTGAATCAATCGCTTAGCATCATCTAAACTATCATTGATATCTTTCAACATAACATATTCAAATGTGATTCGTTTTGCATTGGAAAGACCAGGATAATTACGGCAAGCCTCCATTAGTAAAGCAAGCGGATATTTTTTATTAATGGGAACAAGCATATCCCTTAGTGTATCGTGTACTGCGTGGAGTGAAATTGCTAACATAACACCAATTTCTTCTCCGGTTCGGATAATTCCAGGAACAACCCCACTAGTTGAAAGCGTAATTCGACGTTTTGATAAAGAAAGGCCATCGCCATCAGAGGCAATCAATAAAGCTTTTTTAACAGCTTCAAAATTATAAAGAGGTTCACCCATTCCCATCATAACAATATTGGTAATTTTTCGTCCTTCAATGGGAACAATTGCTCCATCAGGGGTATTCTTATCAGGAAAATCACCCAAACAATCACGTGCAACCAATAGTTGTGCCAAAATCTCTTCTGCGGTCAGATTACGAACAAGCATCTGCGTTCCCGTATGGCAAAAAGAGCAGGTTAACGTACACCCTACTTGCGATGAAAGACATAAAGTACCGCGTCCTTCTTCAGGGATATAAACCGTTTCAATTTCAACAGGTCTTCCAGCTCCACGTGCAGGAAAACGTAAAAGCCATTTACGTGTACCGTCTTTTGATATTTGTTCTCCAACAATTTCTGGACGCATAATGGAAAAATGACACTTAAGTGTTTCTTGCATTGCTTTAGAAATATTCAGCATCTCATCAAAATTTGAAACACCACGCACATAAAGCCAATGCCAAAGCTGACGCATACGCATACGCGTTTGATGCTCTGGTACACCAACTGTCTTTAAAGCTTGTATCATTTCATCTTGCGACAAACCAATTAAAGAGAGCTTAGAACTCTCCTTCACGACCACATTATCTGTTTTTCGTGCAAAACATGAACCAACTGGTCTAAGGTCATAGGAAATGGCCATTGCTTTCCAATTCACATCACTATTTTAGAAGTTATCGAAACCTTAATGGCACTTTTGAGCTGCGTTTAATGCAGCAGTGACCCCTTTTAAGGAATAAGTGTAGGTGGTATGCGTTCCTCTTTTTGATATCGCTTGCACTGTCATATTGTTTCCAGCACGTATAGCAGAAACAAGCTGCTTTTCTAGCTCTGATGACGCCAACCAAGCTGAGGAATCCTTCGTGAAAAAATTAAAGTCCTTATTTCCAATGGTCACTGTCACTCTCGATCCTTCTTGAAGCGTATAACCAGCCATAAACTGCGGTTCGAACGAAACAGGTGAATGAGAACGCTTGGTAATTAAGAAAAAATTATCACCATGATTAACCGTCGTTGGAAGAGCCTTCAAAGGTACCGATAACACATAGCAAATCGTATTTTGGGGCGATTTATAAGAATAGACCCCCCATGCTTCAAATTGATTTAAACGATTTGGCGTTTGTGCACATGCTGCCCCAGCTGTAACCAGAACCATTACAGATGCAGCAATAACAGTCTTTTCAAACATCTTTATTTAGCTCACTTCTTTAGTCTCTAACAAGATTCTCTTCATTGGAAAAATTCAAAAAAACCTCGATACTCATGTATCACTGTCCTAATTCTTCTAATAAGCAAAATATTTTCACACCAATTAAAATAGATCTCTACGTTTCATTGTGACCTTTTAGGTGTTACCAAAATATAAACTTCTTATTCAATAACCACATTAAAAAATAACATTTTCATTTTATGCTACTCATTTCGTTTTTGTATAAAAAACGATTTCTTTAAGCAATAGAACTTCAAAACGAGATGAAAATACACCACCACTCTGTTAAGAAATAAACTATACTCTTTAATATCACAAGAAATCTGCTGCAAAATTTTGCAAACACACCCTGACCTCCCCAAAAATTTCACAGCCTTGCGAATATCACTTCTCGACTTCACACATTCAATACATTTATGTTCGTAAATACCTCACCTTTTATCCATTATAGTGCATTCATACTTCGTATTCAACATCGTTCCCATATCGCCTTTTCATAATCTTCAAAATATCTTAAAAAAATAATAGACTATTATCACTACATTGGTCATGAAACATAAAGTACTAGATTTTGTCTCAACAACTACATGTAACTTTGTTTCTTTTGCTCCTATTAACTCTTCCTATATATTTCATCTCCAATTTTAAGTTCTAAAGTGATTCTAGTAGCTTATAATAGCTTAAACATATTATTTTAAATGTATTAGACAATTCCTTTCTTCCTGTTACCAAAAATGTTTTAAGAATTTTTTGACAAGTTCTCTTATCTTATTTCTCAGTAATTTATAACAAGAAATATAAAACTTTTTTCTATAGAAGTTCTAACATTACCGTTTTTTAAACAACATTTTAATCAATTAAAGACACTTGAATAAATCTTCTTATGCATAAAAACTCTTTCACCCAACCTAAAGGTATAGTTTTCATTCTTACCGTACAAAATTATTTTTTAGTATGAGCTCTATACAACAGCTGACATCTAAATCATACTTAATCACACTTTGCCAGCTTCCAATATTGCTACAGCCCTTGGCATTTGAGACGGTTCATAAGAAGCATTTTTACTCCTTGTCTTATACAGTCTTATCCACACGGCTTTCCTTAATTGTAATCGTGTAAGTGAATGGTTTTGATTGATTCAACATGAATAGGTTCGGCATGAGGGAATCTTATGATATTCGGATATCTCATTCAACATGTAAAACAGTAAATTATCTTTATAAATCAATATATTGACACACACAGGATACAATATCCCCTATTTTCTACTTGAATCTTAATAATATTATCCCTAAGTACCAAAATTTAATTTACAAAAAAATTCAATGCATGAATAAAGTTTTCTATTGATTTCTTCCCCACCCTCAGAGGGTGAAGATTTTTAACCCAATTTGGTGTATAAGAAGTTTGGATTCTTGTTGAGTCGAGTTCCCCTTGCCTTTCCACTCATGTGATTCACTTAACTAAAGGCTCTACAGACAAATCCTGCTTAAAAATATTTACCACGCACTCTAAAAGCACTTAATATATCAAGAAGATTTCCAGAATTTATCTCACCACACCTCAAATGATAGTGTTTTTATAGTATAATAGGATA
Organism: Bartonella sp. CL266QHHD; assembly: GCF_042195355.1. Classification (NCBI taxonomy): domain Bacteria; kingdom Pseudomonadati; phylum Pseudomonadota; class Alphaproteobacteria; order Hyphomicrobiales; family Bartonellaceae; genus Bartonella; species Bartonella sp. CL266QHHD. The sequence goes on along the minus strand of NZ_JBHIOD010000033.1, from coordinate 77,628 downwards.
AAAGAATCCATGAACATAATAATTAGGTGCTTTAATATACGAGAACAAGAAAGGACAACTCCTTCGTTTTTGTTGCTTGCTCTTTAAAAAGAAGGTTCACTTAGAAATGATTTTTTTTAAATCTCATGACATAACCTTTTGTTATTAGTCTTAAGATGCAAATTATATTATTTCCTACGCTCTGTGGTGCATACCTCGCAATTTATACGCTCATAATACCTTTTAAGCTGCATTTGATTCTGAAGTTTGAATCAATAAAGCATAAAGCGCATTGGCATTATGCGTATTGCGCAACTTTTGCACAACATCAGCATGGCGCAAAACACGTGCAATCTGAGATAAAGCTTTTAAGTGATCTGCACCAGCATTTTCAGGTGCCAAAAGGAGAAAAACGAGATCTATAGGTTCGTCATCGAGAGCTTCAAAATCAACAGGACTTTCAAGACGTGCAAATATACCAACAATCCGATCAATATCAGGTAATTTCCCATGAGGAATCGCAATACCACCACCCAAACCCGTTGAACCAAGCTTCTCGCGTTGCAAAACAACATCAAAAATTACATGCTCACTAAGACCTGTCAGCTTAGAAGCCTTTTCGGCTAAAATTTGTAGAACTTGTTTTTTCGAATTAGCCTTAAGAGCCGGAATGATCGCTTCCGGTGCTATTAACTCACTCAAATTCATACTTTAATTTTCCTCTTACACGCTCAAATGCTCATCAATAAACCTATAAACGGTATAGATACTTAATGTTCTTTCACTTTTCGCAACATCGCATGTGTTTTTATTTTTCAATTTATAACGGATGATAACTCAATACATGTCATATCACTTTTAACACAACAATAAATAGTATTTAGCTCCTCATTAATGGCATGAGAAAACAAAGAAATGAAGTTGTTCATAAAGTTAATTTCCTTACGACTCTAGAAAAGGTCATTATTCATAAATTTATTAAACTTGTCATAAGAATTGATGTATAATTCGCTATCAGAGTTTTTCTTTCCTTAAAAATGATCCCTTAAATTAAAATGAAAAGCATACTGAGCAAAATGGACCTTTACTTTGAAAATTACTGTATAGCTTGAATACCGCCTTATAACAAGAATATAAAGGTTTTTAGAGATTTAATGGTTATTTTAAAAGATTTATAGATTTAGCCTGATATCTGTAGTCAAGCTCCTATTTTTTAATAGGGCCATATAAACCAATAAAATACGACAACTCCTATTGAATAACCGGCGCTCCTATTAAAATACCTAAACCAGCATCATCGATATATTACAGAGAAAAATATCATAAACATCTCTTACCTTTCAATAACACACGCATTTATTGAGAGTTTCATTTATCACTCATTATCACGTTAATCTAGTGATATCTTTTCTATGATACAATCATGAGTAAGCTAAACTTATAAAAAAACAAACTAACTCTTTAATGATGAAGCTTTTTTCACCACTCAATAAAAACATTCTAAGGTTATAGTCATAAAAGAAGTTTTGGCATAAATAAGGAGATTTTCAGTAATAATGTTTGGTTAAACTTAAATGGAAACTCGTGAAAGCTGTAAAATCAAAGAGAAAACTGATTTCCTAAATAAATTCTGCGTACATCAACGTTGTTGATAATATCGTTAGGACAACCGTGAACTAACACGCGCCCTGTATGAATAATATAAGCGCGGTCGACAAGCCCTAATGTCTCACGCACATTATGATCCGTTATTAAAACACCAATGCCACGCTTCGTTAAATGACGAATAAGTTGTTGAATATCGAAAATAGCGATAGGATCAATTCCTGCAAATGGTTCATCAAGTAACATAAAATGGGGACGAGAAGCTAAAGCGCGCGCAATTTCAAGTCGCCGACGTTCACCTCCAGATAACGAAAGTGCAGACATTTTACGTAAATGATCAATTTTAAATTCATGTAAAAGGCTATCTAACTCTTCACGCTGTTTAAGGCGATCTTTTTCAACGACCTCTAAAACAGCTTTAATGTTATTTTCTACTGAAAGACCACGAAAAATAGACGCTTCCTGTGGAAGATATCCAATACCTAAACGCGCACGTCGATACATCGGAAGATGCGTAATATCAAATCCATCAATTTTAATGGATCCTCCATCAGATTTTATAAGCCCCGTAACCATATAAAAACAAGTTGTTTTACCTGCCCCATTGGGCCCTAAAATGCCAACGGCTTCTCCCGTACGAATGCCAAAAGAAACACCATTAACAGTTCGCCTTCCTCGATAAACTTTAATCAAATTACTGGCAATCAAGGTCCCTTTTAAGGGGTTTTTTGAAGCTTCACTTTCAAGATTATACCTATCGGTCTGTTTTTTTATTTTGATTCCAAACATGAAATCTTAATGACCATTCTTTTGATTTTGTTTTAAAATAATAGAAACACGACCTTTTTTCTTAGGTGTCTCACAACCTTCTAAAAAAGCCTTTCCGCTTTCCATATTTGCCGTTAGTTTGCACCCCGTTGCCACATTGTCACCATCAGTTAACACAACATGATTCCCTGTCAAACTCATCATTTTTGACTTTCCATCAAAAACGCCTTTATCACCCGTAGCAACTTGCGTAGCAATTTTTATATAAACTTTTCCTAAAGCTTCCATTTTTTGTATACTCGACGAACCAAATAAAGAAACAGATGATGCCTTTGTATTTTCCTGATTTTTATCAATTTCTTTATATGCTTTATCGTAGTAAACAACTAATTCTGCCGTTCTTAAAAGACGTTCACCTTGCACCACTGAAACATCACCCTTAAAAAGCGCTATCCCTTCTTTATCACGTATTTCCAAAGAATCTGCATGAAGTTCTACCGGTTCTTTATCGCTTGATAGACTTATTCCAAAATGGGCCACTTCAGCATATCCTAAAACTGCTCCTCCTCCTAACATTCCCATGCTAAAAGCCAACATCACACCTATCCATCTTTTGTACGATTTCATTATTTCAATTCTTTTGTTTGTATATACACATACTTCTCTTTATAAATATCCTTTAAAGATTTGTATTGATATTGCGTTATTGCTTTTGAAGCACTAAATGCACTCCACCATGGAAATACATGTTTTTTCCTTTTTCTCGAATTTGTAAGGCGTTTGCGGCAAGATGAAAACCGGCTTGCTGAATATTAACACGTTGATCTGTTTTTAACTGTCCCTCGGATAAGTTAATACTAGCTGACATAAATTGTACCATCATCCCATCATTCGTCGTAATGGTGAATGGCTTGTCCAACTGTAAAAAACCATTAATGTTATCGTAAACCCCCCCTTGTGCTGCGAGAAAAATCTGTCTTTGTTGGCCCATAAATGCTCTAGCTGTAATGTTTTGCAACCCAATCATTCCAGCGTGTGTATGGTCTTGAAATGCCCTTTCTGCTTTAAGCCAATAAGGTTCATGAGCACGCGTATACCCTTCTAATTTTGGATTGAGCATCGTCAAATTCATCACGCCACTTTCTCCATTGTTCAAAGGCATAGAATCAGAAGTAATGGGAACCAAGAAAAACGTAAACCAGCAAAAAACCAGCGCTGAAATCAACGCTAAGAGAGGTAAAAAGATTTTTAATATGCTAATGCGACGCGAATGACGGGATGCTTTTTTTAAAACATCTCCACAAGATGATTGCGTTGAAAAGGCTTCATAATGATTGTGTACGGACATACTCTCCTGATCTCTTAAATACTCCGCATTTTTAATCTGTATAACCTTTATAGAAGGTATTTTCAAATTTTGTTTCTTGCAATTTGTTTTTTCTTGATTTTATTTTGCTTTTATCCGTTTATATATTGTAATATGCATGGAGTGCACAATTACAAAATTTTTTTGTGTGAAAGTGAGGCTATTGTGGTAAAATCAGAGCTTGTGCAAATTATCGCTCGTCATAACCCGCATCTTTTTCAACGGGATGTGGAGAATATTGTAAACGCTATTTTTGAGGAAATTGCAACAGCACTTGCAAATGGCAATCGCGTTGAACTTCGTGGATTTGGAGCTTTTTCTGTAAAAAGCCGTTCAGCCCGTAATGGACGTAATCCACGAACAGGTGAAGCTGTTTCTGTTGAAGAAAAGTGGATTCCTTTTTTTAAAACTGGCAAGGATTTACGCGACCGTCTTAATCAGTGAGAAACTTATGATAATTAAACGTATTCTTCTAACAAGTATCGGTGTGATTCTCGCAGCGGTTTTGATTGTTTTTATCGTGGCTAATCGTCAAATGGTTCCGTTAACCCTTGATCCTTTTCGAGCAAATCCTGAAAGTTTTACTTATCATGCTCCCCTCTTTATATGGCTCTTTATTTTCTTTGGTTTTGGTATTTTATTAGGAAATCTGATAAGTTGGTTTTCCTATCACAAATACAAAAAAGCTCTCAAAAAAAGTAAAGCCGAGATTGAAAAATTGAAAACATCTATCACAAATCTGGTGTAATGGTATTTAAATGAAATCTTTTCTCTTTAGTATTTTATATTCAGTACAGAGTTAAAAGTGCTCTTTTTCTTTTTTTATACATGTTTTAATTGACTTTAGCTTTTTTGCACTTTTACGAAACATTTAAGAGCTTTATAACATCTTTTTATACCTCATATACCGTGATACAAAACATGCCCGCACAATACTTTCAATCCTCCCATAACAATAGATATCCGCAGGAAAAGTTGCCCCTTATTTTAGAAACGGGTATAAGCGAAAACTATGCTCTCATTGATTCTGGTCATGGACAAAAATTAGAACGTTATGGAGCTTACCGCATTATTCGACCAGAAGGTCAAGCACTATGGAAACCCGCTTTACCTCAACAACAATGGGCTGATGTTGATGCTATTTTCACAGGAAACCTTGATGAAGAAGGGGTTGGGCGTTGGCATTTTCCTAAAAAGCCACTTGATGAAACATGGGCTCTTGCTTGGAATGGATTGTCTTTTCTAGGCCGTTTTACTTCCTTTCGTCATGTGGGGGTTTTTCCTGAACAAGATGCCCATTGGCGCTCTATGGAAGAACAAATTGTTCAAGCCAAACGCCCTATAAAATTGTTGAATCTTTTTGGCTATACAGGTATTGCCTCTTTGATTGGAGCACGAGCGGGTGCGAATGTTACCCATGTTGATGCTTCTAAAAAAGCCATTGCGTGGGCAAAAGCTAATCAAGAAAGAGCAGGATTACCAGATCATTCTATTCGCTGGATTTGCGATGATGCTATGAAATTTGTCGAGCGTGAACTGCGTCGTAAAAAAAGCTATGATATGATTCTTCTTGATCCCCCTGCTTATGGGCGTGGACCCCATGGTGAAATTTGGCAACTGTTTGATCATTTACCCGCCATGATCACAAATTGTCGTAAACTTCTCTCTGATAAACCGCTCTCTGTTGTCCTTACAGCTTATTCTATTCGTGCTTCCTTCTTTGCACTTCATGCTTTAATGCGTGATGCATTTGTAAATCTTGGTGGTACAGTCGAATCAGGAGAACTCATTTTGCGTGAAGAAGTTGCAGGACGTGCTCTTTCTACTTCTCTTTTTAGCCGTTGGATTGCTTGAATATGTGTAGACCCAAAACTGGTAGAGTGAAAGAAATTACCTCTCTTAGCAACCCCATCATAAAAGATCTTAAAGCACTTAGCCAAAAGAAAAACCGTAATAGAGAAAGTCTTTTCATGGCAGAAGGATTGAAATTGGTCATTGATGCTCTCAATCTTGGCTGGACAATACAGACGCTTATTTTTTCTAAAAGTAAAATCGGTAATGCTACTATCGAAAATACTGCCGCACGTGCTGTAGCCAACGGTGGTTTTGTTATTAAAGCCTCACAAAAAGTTATGGAATCACTTACCCGACGCGATAACCCACAAACAGTTATTGGTATTTTCAAGCAAAAATGGCACTCTTTTGAAATGATAAAAGGACAGATTAAAGATGTTTACATCGCGCTTGATCGTGTGCGTGATCCTGGAAACCTTGGTACCATTATTCGAACCGCTGATGCTGTAGGTGCTAAAGGTGTTATTTTAATTGGTGAAACAACAGACCCTTTCTCGCCTGAAACGGTCCGTGCAACCATGGGATCTATTTTCTCTGTACCACTTTATCGTTTTGATGAAAGCGCCTTTTTAAACTGGTCTTCTCACTTTAAAGGTATGATCGTTGGAACACACCTCAAAGGATCTCTGGATTATCGCACACTTGACTTCAAAAATGGCCCTATTATCCTTTTAATGGGGAATGAAAAACAGGGATTATCAGATCTTCTTACGAATCGGTGTGATAAACTTACGCGTATTCCACAAAGCGGACGAGCAGACTCGCTTAATCTAGCTGTAGCAACAGCTGTTATGCTTTATGAAATCCGTCGCCCCTATTTAATACTGGAACCATGTGAGGAAAAACATGATTCGTAAATCACTCCCTTTTCTTCTCTTGGGCTTGGCTTTTACAGTAGTACTTGATCAAGCTGTCAAATACTGGGTTATGCACAATATGCCTTTAGGAACAGAAATTTCGCTTATTCCTTTTCTTTCCCTTTATCATGTGCGCAATTCTGGCATCGCATTTTCGTTTTTTTCTTCCTTTTCTCAGTGGGGAATCATCGCCATCACGATCATTGTGATTATCTTCCTTCTATGGTTATGGAAAAATACTGCATATAATAAGTATTTAATGCGCTTTGGCCTTATTTTTATTATTGGAGGAGCCATCGGCAATCTCATTGATCGTATTCGCTTTCATCATGTCACTGATTATATACTTTTTCATATTGATGATATTTTTTATTTTGCTATTTTCAACCTTGCAGATAGTTTTATCACTCTCGGTGTTATTGCCATCCTTATTGAAGAATTGCGTACTTGGATGAAAGCAAAGCCTCATTCCAATAGTACATCTTCTCATTGATATGTTCATTGCCTTAGAAAACAGAGATCTTTGATCATCACAAGTCTGATTACGCATTGATTTCTCTTAATCAATTCTTGTTGCTCGTCATTTCACGTGTTTCTCTTCATGGGACGATAAGATCTTACTTTCTTTTCAACTTCACATTTCTACACTTAGTTAGTGCAAAAGAAATGAACTCAAATAGAAATCAATATTTTTTATCCATGTGTCCTACATCATAATTTTTGAGGAGATATTTCACAGCATTTAAAGTTCCATTTATTTAATTAGAACAATTGCTTTTCGTATGTTTTTTAGTTTTTACAGATATCGCTTTTACAGAGCTTTTCTTAAGTGCTTCGTTTAAAAACTCTCCTTTTTTATTTTATATATTGCTTAATAAAAAACATTTTTTCAACTATTTTCAATGGTGTCTTGTTAAAGCAACATATTGATTATAAATATAAATTACCTTTTTTCATATTGAATAAAAGCCCTTAATAGCCTAAATCTCTTTTATTTGGAATCTGTTCATGTTGAATCCATAAAAACCCTGTCTCTTGCAAGACACAAGCAAGTTAATAATCTTGATTGATTTAATATGAACAGATTTGAAACCAGAGAAGCTTGCGATATTTAGAGTATCATTTAGTACTCAAAAAGACAATTTATCATTACATATCAATATATTATATAAAAATCCAATTCAATAGCTCTTATAACCGTGCAAAACAGATGCAATATTGGAAGTTGAAAAATAGTGTGATGATACTTGCCGCTCTTCTCATAAACGCAAAAATAGTGAATATTTTATAAGGGATTGTATTACATAGTTTCTGTGAATAATAGAAAATTTTTTGAATGTAGTCTTTTTATCTTGCAAAAATATGGCAAAAAATGGAAATATTTTTTATTAAAATGAACTATTTCCTTACCAATTTGTAAGGTTCCTTCTTCATATAAATCTCTTGTAATTTTTAAATAAATCTCCATAATAAGAGCATATATGCTGGAATTCTGTCAGTGATTCTTAAGGGTTTTTGTATTTGCCCAATTAAGGCTTATACCAAGCTTATCTGTGTAATGACAGAGACACTTTTAAAGCCCTATACCTGACAGAACATATGCTAAAGGATTTTATATTATGGCTAATTTTAAAGATTTACGTTCGGCACCTGCTTCTCATGCCGATGCATCAATTGATCAGGGATTACGCGACTATATGTTGGGTGTCTACAATGCAATGGCCATTGGTTTGCTTATTACAGCTGCTGCCGCTTATGCAATTGTATCATTAGCAACGACAACAGATATGAGCCAAGCAGCAGCTCAAATCAATAGCAGTGTTTATCTAACACCACTTGGAGTAACATTTTATACATCGCCATTCTCTTATATTGTTATGTTTGCACCACTCATAGCAGTCTTATTCCTCAGTTTTAAAATTAATACATTGAGCACAAATGCTGCTCGTAGTCTCTTTTTTGGTTATGCTGCTCTGGTTGGTCTTTCACTGTCTTCAATCGTTTTGCGCTATACGACAGAAAGTGTTGTGCAAACCTTTGTCATTTCCGCCGCAACTTTTGGAGCTCTTTCACTTTATGGATACACAACAAAGCGTGATCTCACAGCAATCGGTTCCTTCTTATTCATCGGATTGATCGGCTTGTTTCTTTCCATGATTGTGAACATTTTTCTTGGATCAAGCGCTTTGCAGTTTGCTATCTCTGTGATTGGTGTTTTTATCTTTGCTGGTTTAACAGCCTACGATACCCAGAGCATTAAGTTGATGTATTATGAAGGAGATGAAAGCGATACCAGAGGACGTAAAGTTATTATGGGCGCGTTGAATCTTTATCTTGATTTCATCAATATGTTTGTCTTCTTGCTACAGTTTCTTGGCTCAAACCGTGATTGATTGCAAAAATCATAACTTAATTAAAGAACCTTGTTTCTAAAAGAGACAAGGTTCTTTTGTTTTTAGTGTAAGTCTTTACCCTTGGCCTCTTAGGGACTATTCTTTTCGTAAAATGACAAAAATACCTTATAAGCAAAAATTCCCTTGGTTTACCGGTTTTATCCAACAAAAACTCCACAGCTCCCTTTTTAATGCAATTCACAGCCGCTCTCATCATCAATCAAACATCATCAATCAAAATAGTAATTATGATCTGACCGTTGCTTCCTATAATGTGCATAAATGTGTAGGTGTTGATAAAATTTTTAATCCTACAAGAATTGTCCGTGTTATTACTGAATTACAAGTTGATATTCTTGCTCTTCAAGAAGCAGATAAACGTTTTGGGGAACGCATTGGTTTGATTAATCTTCAGCTATTAAAAGCTGAAACCGGTTTGATTCCTGTACCTCTTAATACTATGTCACCTCATGGCCATGGTTGGCATGGGAATGCTCTTTTTTTGCGAAAGGGATATGTACGTGATACTTTACAAGTCACTCTTCCTAGTATTGAACCACGTGGGGCTGTAGTTGTAGAGTTGGAAATGGAAGCAGGCCCTATTCGTATTATTGCGGCTCATTTTGGCTTATTACGTTACTCTCGTAAACAACAAACAAAAATGCTCCTTGAAATTTTCCAAAAACGCCCCCTTATGCCTACACTCCTTATAGGAGATTTTAATGAATGGCGGATGGGAAAAGGCTCATCTTTAAATCATTTTTCTCCCTATTTTGATAGCACTTTTGAAGTTGTACCAAGCTTTCCCTCTCGCTTTCCTTTTTTAGCCCTTGATAGAGTTTTTTCTTTTCCCCACCAATTGGTAACAAGTATTGAAAATCATCTTTCACCGCTTGCACGCATTGCTTCAGATCATTTGCCTATCAAAGCCTATCTTAATCTTTCTAACGCAATCAACATTCTTAAAAATAAATAAAAAAATTAATGTGCCTCATCCCAATTTTGAGCCGTCATGACTTTTACTTCAAGCGGTACAGATAAAGATAGAACCGGTATTGTAGCATTTTCCATAACATTTTTAACAACAGTCATGGTTTTTTTACTTTCTTCTTCTGGTACTTCAAAAATCAGTTCATCATGCACTTGCAGCAACATTTTTGCTGATAGTTTTTCTTCTTTTAAAGCATCTTCCATATGTATCATAGCGCGGCGAATAATATCGGCCGCAGAACCTTGAATTGGAGCATTGATAGCTGCTCGCTCATTAAGAGAACGAATTTTTACATTCTTTGCTTTTATTTCTGGATAATGGATACGACGTCCAAAGATTGTTTCTACATAACCATTTTCACGTGCAAAGATTTTAGTTTTCTCCATATAATCTTTAATTCCTGGAAATCTTTCAAAATACAGTTGAATATAACGACCCGCTTCTTGGCGTGAAATTCCCAATTGATTAGCTAATCCAAAAGCTGAAATACCATAAATAATACCAAAATTAATCGCTTTTGCACGCCGTCGTATATCTGAATGCATTCCCTCTATTGCAACGCCAAACATTTGTGATGCCGTTATAGCGTGAATATCATGCCCTTTAGCAAAAGCTTCTTTTAATGCTTTTATATCCGCAATATGTGCAAGAATGCGCAATTCAATCTGACTATAATCAGCAGAAAGCAATACATGTCCTTTGGGAGCAATAAAAGCTGTTCGAATTTTACGTCCTTCAGCAGTTCGCACTGGAATATTTTGCAAATTTGGCTCTGATGATGATAACCGACCTGTTGATGTTATTGCCAAAGAATAATTCGTATGAACACGCCCTGTTTTTGGAAAAATATAAGAAGGCAAGGCATCTGTATAGGTAGATTTTAGCTTTGCAAGTTGACGCCACTCAATAATTTTACGCGGTAAAATATGACCTTCAGCAGCCAACTCTTCTAAAGTCTGTGCAGAAGTTGACCATTGTCCACCCTTAGTTTTGGCGCCTCCAGGCAATCCCATTTTGCCAAAAAGGATATCCCCTAATTGCTTTGGCGAAGCAATATTAAACTTTTCATCAGCTTGTTTATAAATTTCCTCTTCTAGAATCAAAGCAGCTTGTGCCAACTCTCCAGAAAGACGCAATAAAATCTGCCTATCAATAAGAATCCCCCGTTCTTCCATTCTTGCAAGAACTTTTACAAGGGGTCGATCAAGACGCTCATAAATTTTTGTCATCCCACGAGCAACAAGTTGTGGTTTCAATACTTGCCAAAGGCGTAGCTTTATATCAGCATCTTCCGCCGCATAAAGGGTTGCTTGTTTTAAATCTACTTGTGCAAAAGAAGTAATTTTTTTTCCGTTATGCGTTAAATCTTTATAGGCAATTGGTTTATGCTCAAGCCAACGTTCAGACAAATCATCCATATTATGGGTTAAAGTTCCAGCATCAAAAGCATATGATAAAAGCATGGTGTCGTCAAAAGAGCTTATCATAATGTCGTATTGCTTCATCACCAACCAATCATATTTTATATTATGACCAATTTTTAACACCGCTGAATCTTCTAATATCGGTTTTAAAAGTGCTAAAGCTTTTCGGGCCTCAATCTGTGAGGCAATGCGCCCGCCCCTCAAAAGGTCCTCTTCTCCTTCATCAAAATGTTCAAGAGGTATATAAGCTGCTTTTTCCGGCTGTAATGCGAGTGAAAAACCAACAAGCTTTGCTTGCATCGGATCAAGAGATGTTGTTTTAGTATCAAAAGCGAAAAAACCCTGCTCTTGTGCTTGTGATAACCACTCTTTTAAAATTTTCTCATCAAGAATTGTTGTATAAGCAGCTCTTGTAATTTTTTGAGTCAGCGCTTGATCTTTACGTTTTTGTGCAAAAACTTGTGGAGAATTTTCAGAAAAACTATGAAGAGATGCGTGCTCAGTATTCTTGATCTCAAAATCATGCCTGGGGCTTAGTTTTTCCCATTCAACATCTATATCAAGTGCGTCAATAACAGCTGCATCGCATGACGTTGCCTCTGCCACGCGACGCGTTAATGTTGAAAACTCCATCGCTTTCAAAAAAGCAATTAAACGTGGACCATCTTGTGGCTCCAAAACAAAATCATCTAAATCATTATCTATAGGAACATCTGTTTTAAGCCTGACAAGTTCACGAGACATTTTAACTTGTTCTCTATAAGCTTGAATGTTTTCACGCCGTTTTGTTTGTTTAATTTCTGTTACGCGTTGCAATAAAAGATCAAGAGAACCAAATTCATTTAATAACTGAGCTGCAGTTTTTGGACCAATGCCTGGAATACCCAGTACATTATCTGTTGAATCTCCAATTAATGCTTGTAAATCAATCATTTTTTCAGGCGCAACACCCCATTTTTCTATAACTTCTGAGATACCTATATGCTTATCTTTCATTCCATCATACAAAGATACATGCGTATTTACGAGTTGCATAAGATCCTTATCAGAAGAAATAATGGTTGTTTTTGCCCCAACCTTTGTTGCAAATTTTGCATAGGTAGCAATTAAATCATCCGCTTCAAAGCCTTCCTTTTCAATACAAGGCAAATTAAAAGCCTTCGTTGCTTGGCGTATTAGCGCGAATTGAGGAATTAGATCTTCAGGAGGTTCAGCGCGATTCGCTTTATATTCAGGATAAATTTGTTTCCGAAAAGTATCAGATGAATAATCAAAAATAACAGCAAAATGTGTTGGAACAACACCCGTAGCTGTATTACGAGCATCACATAGTAATTTCCATAACATATTGCAAAAACCAGCTACTGCTCCTACAGGAAGTCCATCCTTTTTACGTTTTAAAGGCGGCAAAGCATAATAAGCACGAAAAACATAGCCTGATCCGTCAACCAAAAAAAGATGATCTGTTGCTTTCATTACAATTTTTTCTCCATTTCAGCTAAAAAAACAATTTGTCCTTATATATTTTTTCACTTTGCCTCTAAAAAGCCATTTTTTCTTTTCATAAGACATGAAGTCGTTGCACTTTATATTAAGTACCTAGAGCTTTTCTTTGCTGTTACAGGATTAATAGCTTTCATTTTGCTCCTCCTATGATAGCTGAGGTACGATGTAGCGACAGGGTCGTTGTGGTGTTCCCCTCCCCACAACGACCGTTTTTTTTGACATCGATATTCTTTAATTTCAATCGTGACTTTTTTAGAGAAAAGATGATGTTATTCATGAATTTTGAAATTATTCCACAGAGCTTTTTCACCCATTTTGTAGATAAAATCAGCGTGTAACTTTTTTTCTTGCGTACTCAATCTTGAAGGTAAAGCCTGTGGGCGAATTTTAACGGCATAAGATGTATCTTTATCATTCTGGATATGTTCATCAACACCCCTTCTGTTATCAAAACCCAATACACCTTGTTTTCCACCGATAAGCTCAATATAAACATCGGCTAGAATCTCTGCATCAAGCAAAGCACCATGAAGAACACGATGGCTGTTATCAATTCCAAAACGTTTGCATAAAATATCAAGAGAATTAGGACCCATAGGAAATTTACGCCGCGCCATAGCCAGTGTATCAAGAATATTATCAACACTGATAAGCGGTTTGTTGACACGTTTTAATTCTGCATTAATAAAACCAATATCAAAACTCGCATTATGCGCAATCATTGTCGCGTCTTTGATAAATTCTAAAAACTCATCAACAATATCACTAAAACTTTTCTCGTTTTTTAGGCGTTCATTGGTTAATCCGTGAATTGCTACAACTTCATCAGGAATAATAACGCCTTCAGGGTTTAAATAAACATGAAATTGGCGCCCCGTAAGATAACGATCAACCATTTCTACACAACCAATTTCGATTATGCGATCTTTTTCTTTATCTAAACCTGTTGTTTCTGTATCAAAAATAATTTCCCGCATAACTTCAATTCTTTAGTTTTTTTATTACATCAAAAACCTGTTGACGTGTATTCTCTAAATCTTTCCCTGTATCAATAATAAAATCAGCACGTTCTCGTTTTTTTTCATCTGGCATTTGTTGAGCATTGATAAAGGCAAATTTTTTCTCATTCATACCTTGGCGAATCATGACACGTTCTTTTTGTATTTCTGGTGGAGCAGAAACAACAATAACGCTATCCACACGACTTTCACCATTTTTTTCAAACAAAAGTGGAATATCAAGAATAACGAATTTTTTCCCTTGTTCACGCGCTATATCAATAAATTCCCTTTCTTTTTCTTGCACCAAAGGATGAATTATTTTTTCTAATGTTTGTAATTTTTCTTTATCATCAATCAAAATTTCAGAAAGTTTCAAACGGTTAACTTCACCGTTTTCAACAACACCAGGAAAAATACGCTCTATGAATGACAAAGCTGGCTCACTTTTATAAAGCTGTTTTACTGCTTCATCAGCACTAAAAACAGAAATACCCGCTTGCTTGAAAAAATCAGCAACTGTTGATTTTCCCATAGCAATTGATCCCGTTAATCCTATGATCTTCATTCTCTTTTTTCACTCATATCCTCTAAAATAGCTGTCCGTAAAGCTTTTGTTACCTGTGGTCTTATTCCAAACCACTGTTCAAACCCTATAACAGCCTGATGTAGAAGCATCCCAAGCCCATCAACCGTCTTGAGATCACAAGCCTTTGCCTGTTGTAAAAAAGGAGTTATCAATGGTGTATAAATAATATCTGTTACTAACGCCGTTTTTTTTGCTTTATGAAAATCGCAAAAAAAAGAATCACTTTTTTCTTCTGGACTTTTTATACCAATAGAGGTTGTATTAACAATCAAATCAGCTTGATGAAGTATTTCATGGATTTTATGCCAATCGTAAACTTTAATGATTTTTCCAAAATGCTGAGCTAAATTATCAGCGCGTTGTTTTGTACGGTTAATCAGATAAATCTGTTCAAATCCGCGTTTTTTTAAGGCATATATGATAGCGCGTGCGGCACCACCTGCTCCAAAAACAAGAGCTATTTCCCCTCCCCAATCAGATGTAAAATCATCAAGATTAGCGCTAAAACCATAGGCATCGCTATTCGTGGCACAAAGCTTATCTCCTTCATACCAAAGTGTATTAACAGCACCAATCATTGTTGCTCTCTCATCTTTATAATCTGCTAAACGAAAAGCTTCCTGTTTATAAGGTAAAGTAACATTTCCTCCACAAAAGCCTATTTTTTGTAAAGACGCAATAAAATGACTGAATTCTTCAGATGTTACTTCTTGTGCAAGATATTCTCCTTGTAAACAATATTGTTTAAGCCAAAAATTGTGAATTTTTGGCGATTTTGAATGATGAATTGGAGAACCAACAACAAAAGCACGCGGATAATTTGTTTTTTTTATTGTTAAGTCAACCATCAATAATTCCTAAGTGGCGCAGTTTTATGAGTAGAGGCAGTAAAGGTAAACCAACAATGGTAAAAAAATCTCCTTCAATTTTTTCAAAGAGATGAATTCCTTCTCCTTCAATTTGATATACTCCCATGCTGTTTAAAACATCTTTTCCTACGCGTGCTAAATAACGTTCAATAAATTCTGATGAGAGTAAACGGACGGACATATGTGCACTAAAAGCTTCAACCCAAATTTTTTGACCATTTTTAAATAAAGCTACCGCACTATGAAGAGAATGGGTTTTTCCTGATAATTCACATAAACGTTGATGTGCTTCTTTAATATTTGTTGCTTTGTGAAAAACTTGACCTTCAAAATCAAGAACTTGATCACAACCAATAACGAAAGCATCAGGAAAACGATCTGAAACATTTTTTGCTTTTGCGCTCGCAAGAAAACAGCTGAGTTCTTTAGGTGTTTTTTCTTTTGCTTTTTTTTCTACTTCTCTTTCATCAAAAGAAGCTCCTTCAATGGAAAAATTTAAGCCTGCTTTTTTTAATAATTTTGCACGATAAAAACTAAGAGATGCTAATATTAACGTATCTGTGTTCATGAGAATTTTCTCTCATTTCCTTCACGAAATCGTGATAACAGTTCAAATATTGCAGCAGCAGTTTCTTCAATAGAACGTCTTGTGACATCAATAATAGGCCAACCAAAACGTTCGCAAATGCGTTTTGCATAGATTAATTCTTCAGCTATGTTGATACGATTTGTATAATTATCAAGAGCAAAACTTTCTCCCAAATCTCGATTTTGGCGGATATGTGAGATTCTTTCAGCTGAAGCAATTAAACCAATAATTAAAGAATTTTTTGCCTCTAAAAGGGATTCTGGCAAATCAATATTAGGAATAAGAGGAATATTAGCCGTTTTTATTCCGCGATTTGCTAAATAGATACTTGTTGGCGTTTTAGAGGTTCTTGAAATTCCCACAAGAATCACATCTGCTTCGGATAAGCTACTGGAAGACTGTCCATCATCATGCTCTATTGTAAAATCCAGTGCCTCAATACGGCGAAAATAATCCGCATTAAGATCATGTTGTGCGCTCGCACGTAAATGTGTTGGCATTCCAAGGTAAGACTGAAAAGCATTTAAAACAGGATGTAATATATCAATACAGGGAACTTTTATTTTTTTACACATTTTTTGAAGGAGAAGTTTAAATTCTTCATCAATCATTGTGTAAAGAACAATACCTGGTTCTTGTTGTATTTCATCAAGAGCTTTTTGTAACTGTATTCTATTACGAATCATAGGATAGATATGCTCTGTTGCCTGACTCATTGCATATTGCGATGCTACAGCTCTTCCAACAGAGATTAATGTTTCTCCCGTTGCATCAGAAAGCATGTGTAAATGAAAGAATTTTTTTTCTTTTGTCACAAAAATTTTAACTCCTTGTTAAGATATGTGTATATATCTTCACCGTTTTTTATAAAACTAAAATTTAGGAAAAATTCTCCTTTTTTATGCACAAATTAAATGCTTGTAATAATTTAATCCCTCTTATAAAAAAAGAGGGGATAATATCTTTAAGATAGTGTTATTTTTATTCTTTTTTAACTTCCTTTTGTGGATAAAATTGAGGATAAATAATAATCCACACTAAACACAGTTATAAATAAGAATAATCCTTTCTTTAATATAAATTTATTAATATAAATTTCTGTAAAAATACTTTTGAATAGCATTTCATTAATGCTATAAATTTAACTTACATTTTTGTTATTAAAATAATTAAATACTATTTGGATTTTATATTTTTTCAAGTTTTTCATATAATTACTTAATATTACAGGAATAAATTTCATATAAATGGTACTTGCAGATTAAAAAAATTGAGTGTAGAATATTTTTTTCTTAATAATATTTCACTCATAAATTTCCATAAATTATTTAGAACAATCTTCTCCATTACAAAGAGCATATTTCATGCAAAAAATGAAACTACAAGAACTTAAAAGCAAAAATCCCGTTGAGCTTGTTTCTTTTGCTGAAACATTAGAAGTTGAAAATGCCTCCCTTATGCGCAAACAAGAATTAATGTTTGCTATCTTGAAAAAACTTGCTCTACAAGATGTAGAAATTATAGGAGAGGGTGTTGTTGAAGTTTTACAAGACGGATTTGGATTCTTGAGATCTGCTGATGCTAATTATCTTCCTGGTCCTGATGATATTTATCTTTCACCTGCACAAATACAGTCGTTTTCTTTAAAGACAGGTGATACAATTGAGGGTCCTATACGCAGTCCAAAAGAGGGAGAACGTTATTTTGCTCTCCTTAAAATTAATACAATTAATTTTGAAAAACCTGAAAAGATTCGTTATAAAATTCACTTTGATAATCTCACTCCTCTTTATTCAAATGAACGTTTCCAAATGGAAATACAAGATCCTACAGAGAAAGATATGTCATCACGCGTGATTGATTTGATATCTCCATTGGGAAAAGGACAAAGAGGGTTAATTGTAGCTCCTCCTCGGACGGGAAAAACAGTTTTACTTCAAAATATTGCTCATTCTATTACCACTAATCATCCTGAATGTTATCTCATTGTTCTTTTAATCGATGAACGACCAGAAGAAGTTACTGATATGCAGCGTTCAGTGAAAGGAGAAGTGGTTTCTTCTACTTTTGATGAACCAGCAATACGTCACGTACAAGTGGCAGAAATGGTCATTGAAAAAGCCAAACGTCTCGTTGAATATGGGCGTGATGTTGTTATTCTTCTCGATTCTATTACACGTCTTGGGCGTGCATATAATACAGTTGTTCCTTCTTCGGGTAAAGTTTTAACAGGTGGTGTGGATGCAAATGCTCTCCAGCGTCCAAAACGTTTTTTTGGTGCAGCACGTAATATTGAAGAAGGCGGATCTTTAACCATTATTGCAACGGCTTTGATTGATACAGGAAGTCGTATGGATGAGGTTATTTTTGAAGAATTTAAAGGAACAGGTAATTCGGAAATTGTTCTTGATCGAAAAGTTGCTGATAAGCGTATTTTCCCTGCTATGGATATTTTAAAGTCAGGAACGCGTAAGGAAGAACTTCTGGTAGAACGACAAGATTTACACAAAATTTTTGTTCTTCGTCGTATTTTAGCATCTATGAATGTAACAGATGCAATTGAATTTTTGATTGATAAATTAAAGCAAACAAAAAATAATAGTGAATTTTTTGATTCAATGAATACGTAGAGTCATTAAAGTTTTTATTAGGATTAAGACCTGTGGATACAATCTTTGCTGTTTCGAGTGGATTGTTACCTTCAGGGGTTGCAGTCATTCGGCTTTCTGGTCCTCATGTTGTAGATATAGTTAAAACGCTTTGTGGTCGTTTACCTAAAGCACGTTTTATGCATTATGGAAATCTTACTGCTCGTGATGGTAGTTTTTTAGATTCTGGTTTAACTGTTTTTTTTCCTGCTCCTCATAGTTTTACGGGGGAAGATTGTGCAGAATTCCATTTACATGGAGGAAAAGCCGTCGTTAATCGTTTTCTCGATGAATTATCGACATTTTCTGGATGCCGTATTGCAGAGGCAGGTGAATTTTCACGTCGCGCTTTTATGGAAGGAAAATTAGATCTTGTTCAAGCAGAAGGTCTTGCTGATTTAATAGAAGCAGAAACGGAAAGCCAACGGCGTTTAGCTGTTATGGGTACAAGTGGACATTTAACGACGCTTTATCGTGATTGGCGTCATAAGCTTATGAAGGCGCGTGCTTTTATTGAGGCAGAACTTGATTTTGTTGATGAAGCAGATATTCCCAACGCAATATCTGATAAAGTTTGGAAAGATATTGAAGATCTTTGTACCTCTCTTCGAGAATATATTATTGAAGGAGAACGTGCGAGTATTTTACGTGATGGATTAAAAATTGTTATTGCCGGTGCTCCTAATTCTGGAAAATCAAGCATTATGAATCGTCTTTCAGGAAGATCTGTTGCTATTGTAACGGAAGAAGCAGGAACAACCCGTGATGCTTTAGAAATGAGAATTATTCTTGGTGGTTTACCTATTTTTTTAACAGATACTGCTGGTTTTAGAAAAACAGAGAATAAAATAGAACAAATGGGAATAGAAGTTGCTAAACAGCATGTTATGGAAGCTGATTTGGTTATTTTGGTTTATGATATAGGAAATCCTAAGCAGGTTGATTTACCAGAAACATCGGCTGAAATATGGTGTGTTGGCAATAAGCTTGATCTTTATGAAAAAAATGATCAGCGTTGGTCTATACAATTTTCCGCATTAACTGGTTTAAATTTTGATTATTTTATAAAAGAACTTGAATCATTTTGTCATCATCGTGCTTCTGAAATTGGAAATATTGTTCCAGCACGTAAAAGACAACTTCAATTGTTAAAGGAGGCTGTTAAAGAGATTGAATTTTCTCTTAATTATCATTCTCTTGATCTCAGTTTACGTGCAGAACATCTCCGTTGTGCAAGTGATTTTCTTGGTAAAATTACAGGAGATATTGATGTTGAAGATTTGCTTGATATTATTTTTTCAGAATTTTGTGTTGGTAAATAATGATTCACGTGAAACATTGATTATTTCATAGACAGATTATAAAGATTATGTAATTTATATATTGTTTCACGTGAAACCTTAGAATATTTTCTACGGAATGAATTAAATGCAATCATATGATGTTGTTATTGTTGGTGGTGGTCATGCTGGCTGTGAGGCAGCTTCAGCTTCAGCACGTGTAGGAGCCAAAACAGCGCTTGTTACACATAAAATATCAGCATTGGGAACAATGTCGTGTAATCCTGCTATTGGTGGACTTGGAAAAGGGCATCTAGTTCGGGAAATAGATGCATTAGATGGTCTCATGGGAAGAGCAGCAGATGCTGCTGGAATTCAGTTTAGACTACTTAATAGACGTAAAGGACCGGCAGTAAGAGGACCACGAACACAGGCAGATAGACAACTTTATAAAAAAGAAATTCAAAAATTATTAAAAGAACAAGAAAATCTTACTCTTATTGAGGATGAAGTTATTGATCTGGTTGTTAAAGATAATTGTGTATCAGGTGTTATTTTAAAAAAACAAGGAATAATTTTATCTGGTGCTGTTGTTTTAACAACAGGGACGTTTTTAAATGGCTTTATTCATATTGGTGATAAAACATGGGCTGCTGGACGTATGGGGGATCAGTCAAGTGTGAAACTTGCTAAACGTTTAAAAAATTATCATATAAAACTTGGTCGATTAAAAACAGGAACCCCTGCTCGTTTGAGTAAAAAAACAATTGCTTGGGAAGCTCTCCAAAAACAACAAGCAGATGAAAATCCCATACCCTTTTCTCTTTTAACAGAGAAAATTGAACAACCACAAATTGAATGTGCAATAACACGTACAAATGAGAAAACACATCAAATTATTCGTGAGAATATTTATCGTTCTGCTTTATATTCTGGAAATATTGAAGGGTTAGGACCACGTTATTGTCCTTCTGTTGAAGATAAAATTGTTAAATTTGGAGAACGTGATGGACATCAGATTTTTCTAGAACCAGAAGGATTAAATGATGATACCGTTTATCCAAATGGTCTTTCTACTTCTCTTCCTGAAGATGTGCAAATTTCTCTATTGAAAACCATTGAAGGATTGGAAAATGCTATAGTTTTGCAACCTGGTTATGCTATTGAATATGATTTTGTTAATCCACAACAATTAACGAGAAGCTTAGAATTACGCTCTTTACCAAGTTTATTTTTAGCAGGACAAATTAATGGTACAACAGGATATGAGGAAGCAGCAGCACAAGGACTTTTAGCTGGATTAAATGCTGCACGTAAAGTAGGTAAATTAGATGAAATACTTATAAGTCGATCTACGGCTTATATTGGTGTTATGGTTGATGATTTGGTTTCACGTGGTGTTTGTGAACCTTATAGGATGTTTACATCACGTGCCGAATTTCGTTTATCTTTACGATCTGATAATGCTGATACGCGTTTAACACCTTTGGCACAAAAATGGGGTATTGTGAGTAAAATACGTTTGGAATGTTATCAGAAAAAACAACAACGGCTTGATCAAGCACGATCAATATGTCAAAATATTTTTTTAACACCTAATGAAGCTTCTGCTCATGGATTACATGTTAATCATGATGGAATTCGGCGTTCGGCTTATGATTTTCTTGCTTATCCTCATATGACCTTAGAGCGTCTTTCAGATTTTTGGCCACAATTACAAAAAATTGATTCTAAAACAGCAGAATCTTTAGAAATTGAAGCACAATATGCGGTTTATTTAGATAAACAAGCACAAGATATTGCTTCTCTTCAGAGAGATGAGCGTTTAGAAATTCCTTCTTCTCTTGATATTCAGGCAATTTCAGGTCTTTCAAATGAACTTAAATCAAAAATTAAAGAATTATCGCCGCGTTCAATTGCTGATGCACAAAAAATTGATGGCATGACACCCGCTGCGTTATCTCTTATTATTACATATATTCAACGTCAACGACGTGAAAAGGCTAAAACAGCTTAATGGATTTTTCTATAGAAAAAAAATATCAACAATTATTAAATATTGTTCCTTCTGTTTCACGTGAAACAATGGAAAATTTAATTCAGTTTGAGTCTTTAATACTTCAATGGAATGCGCATATTAATTTGATATCTGCTACAACAATACCAGATCTATGGACACGACATATTCTAGATTCAGCACAAATTTTTCCTTTGTATGCTCATTCTTTACATTGGTGTGATTTAGGATCAGGAGGAGGTTTTCCTGCAATTGTGATTGCTATCTTTTTGAAAGAAAAAAAAGAAGGACATATTAATCTTGTTGAAAGTAATGGGAAAAAAGTTGCTTTTTTGCGAACAGTTATTGCTCAACTTAATCTTCCAGCAACGGTTTATCACGCTAGGATTGAAGATATATATCAAAAAATTCCCATGTCTGATATTATAACGGCACGGGGATTAGCGCCGCTTAATACTCTTTTACAACTTATTTTTCCTTTATTAACAGAAAAAACTATAGCTCTTTTGCAAAAAGGTCGGGATTACGCTACAGAAATAAAAAATGCCTCTGCCAATTGGCACTTTGATCTGTTAAAACATAAAAGTAAAGTTGATGAAAATTCTGTTATTTTGGAAATTTCTCATATTCGATCATATAGAGGGTAGAGCAAAATGAGCGAAACACGAATTATCGCTATTGCAAACCAAAAGGGTGGAGTCGGAAAAACAACCACAGCAATTAATCTTGCAACAGCTTTAGCAGCCATTGGTGAAAATGTTCTTATTATGGATGTTGATCCACAAGGTAATGCAAGTACTGGTTTGGGGATTGATCGTAATAGCCGTCCTTTATCGTCTTATGATGTTTTGGTTTCGGGCGTTTCAATTACACAGGCGGCTTTAAAGACAGCTGTACCCAATCTTTATATAGTTCCCTCTACACTTGATCTCTTAGGTGTGGAAATGGAAATTTCTTCATCAAAAGATCGCATACAACGCTTACGTAAAGCTCTCTATGATGATCCGGAAATGGAAAAAAAATTCAATTATATTTTAATTGATTGTCCTCCCTCCCTTAATCTTTTAACACTTAATGCTATGGGGGCCGCGGATTCTGTTTTGGTACCTATGCAGTGTGAATTTTTAGCACTTGAAGGTTTAAGTCAATTACTTGAAACAGTAAAACAAGTGCGATCCGTACTTAATCCATCTTTAGAAATCCAAGGTATTGTTCTAACAATGTATGATGGACGTAATAACCTTTCAAATCAAGTTGTTGAAGATGTACGTTCTTTTATGGGAGATAAAGTTTATCGTACTGTTATTCCACGAAATGTAAGAGTATCAGAAGCACCTTCTTTTGGCAAACCTGTATTGCTTTATGATCTCAAATGTGCTGGAAGCCAAGCTTATTTGCGTCTAGCATCAGAAATGATACAACGT
Organism: Bartonella sp. CL266QHHD; assembly: GCF_042195355.1. NCBI lineage: Bacteria > Pseudomonadati > Pseudomonadota > Alphaproteobacteria > Hyphomicrobiales > Bartonellaceae > Bartonella > Bartonella sp. CL266QHHD. The sequence goes on along the minus strand of NZ_JBHIOD010000033.1, from coordinate 54,471 downwards.
GAAAAACAAGCACGCGCTGCTGCTTAAAAATATAAAAAAATAATCTAAAAATTCAAAGAGAAAAATTATGAATGATGATCTCTCAAAAAAAAGACTAGGACGTGGATTAGCGGCATTGATTGGAGATATCAATTTAAACAACAATATTGCACGTTCATCAAGCTTTGATAAATTAAATGAATCCGGTAGTATTTCTGAGCGATTTATTTCTATTGAATCTATTTCATGTAATCCTCACAATCCTCGGCGTCATTTTACTGAAACAGAGCTTGATAATTTGGCACAATCAATTCGTCAACACGGTGTGGTTCAACCGGTTATTGTAAGGCCTTTAAGAGATCATCCTCATCGGTTTGAATTGATTGCGGGTGAACGGCGCTGGCGTGCAGCACAACGTGCAAATTTAAGTCAATTACCCGTTATTATTCGTGATGTGGACGATAAAACCGCTTTGGAATTGGCTATTATTGAAAATGTTCAGCGGGCAGATCTTAATCCTATCGAAGAAGCAAAAGGATATGAGATGCTTTTGAATGAGCATGATTATACACAAGTAGATTTAGCACAAGTTATTGGAAAAAGTCGTAGTCATGTTGCAAATACGCTTCGTTTATTAAAACTTCCAGAAAGAGTACAACAATTCTTAACGGATGGACAACTTTCTGCTGGTCATGCACGTTGTCTTATAACCGTTGATGATCCACAAAATTTAGCTGAGAAAATTATTCGTGAAGGGCTTTCAGTACGTCAAACAGAAATACTTGCATATGAGAAAGCCAATCCTAAAACTAAAAAGCGTACCAATACGGAAAAAGATGCTGAAACAAAATCTTTAGAAAAATTACTTGCAGATGTGATAGGAATGAAAGTTATTATTCGGCATGGTAAAAAAGGTGGCGATTTAAAAATACATTACTCTTCATTAGAACAATTAGATGAAATTTGTCGGCGTTTACAAAGTTAATCAATTGTTCTAAAAAGATTTTTAACAGTTATCTCTTAAAATTTGGATTATTCTATACATATGTTCTTTAACAAATTCTAGATTTCTTGAAGGTAAAGAGTTTTTTTCATAAGTATAATTTTCCTCATCAGTAAGTACATATAATGTCGCTTTAAGTGCTAGGTGAGCAACAATAAAATCTTTTGGTGTGATATTATTTTCTTTTAAAATATTCACAAGTTTTGGATTATTAGAAATATAGGCAGCATATTTTTCAATATGATCATCATAAGTATTGATATCACTTTTTGTATTTGTTTGTTCTGGTTCTGAAGATAAATTTCTACATTCTTCTTTGATTTTTTCCAGCTTTAAAAGAATATCTTCTGTTAAGGGATAATTTGCAATGAAAGGCGGTATAAAAGAAGGATCATCTATTTCTTGTTTTTTTTCTTGAGCGTATGATACAAAGGGAAAAATGAAGAAAAAACACAATAGAAGTTTAAACATGACTAAAAATTATCCTTTCTTTTTTGAATTTCAATAAATATTTTTCCGTCTGTTATTCTTTATTTTTAGAAAAACATTTGTAAATATAATCGAAATAAAAACAATTATTAGGAATGATAAAAATACGGTGATTTTTTAATGCACTGACTTCTTTATTAGATTAAAGGGGTGATATTTTCTAACATTTCATAACTGATTAGTTGCTCAAAATGAGTTTTTCACAGCTATCTAAAAGAATTGTTGCTTTGTAAAAATGTTTTTTAACAAATTCAAGATTGTTTAGAAATATAGTATTTTTCTCAGTAGAATATTCCTTTTCAGGTGCAAATATGAGAAGCGCGGATATTTCTTTAAGTACTAAGGTTCCAGCAGCAAAATCTTCTGGTTTGATATTATTTTTTTTTAAAATATTCATAAGTTTTGGTTTACTAGAAATATAGGTAGTGTAGTTTTCAATATTAGAGTGGATACTAGAATCATAAGTGATAAGATCATTTTTTGTTTCTGGAAGTAAATTTTCACATTCTTTTTCAATTTTTTCCAGTTTTAAAAAAAAATCTTCTGTTAAGGGATAATTTGCAATGAGAGGGGATATAAGAGAAGAATTATCTGTTTCCTTTTCCTCTGCTCTTGTTAGTTGAATATGTATCACGAAAAGAAAAAGGAGAAACAAACGTAATACGAACTTAAGCATGGTTAAAAATTATCCTTTCTTCTTCGAATTTCAGCAAAAACTTCTTCATCTGTTTCTTCTTCCATTACAAGGTTCCTTCGCAACACACTATCATCCCAGCGGAGAAAAGGATTGGTGGCTTTTTCTTGCCCTAAAGTGACAGGTAAAGTCATAGCGTTTTTTGCACGTAGCAAAAAAACTTCCTCTATTCTTTGGTGGAGTTTTTTATTATGTGGGTCAATTGTTAGTGCGAAAAGAGCGTTATTTTTTGTATATTCATGTCCACAATAGAGAAGTGTTTCATCAGGAAGTTTACGAAGTTTTTTTAAAGAATTTAACATTTGTGCAGGTGTTCCTTCGAAAAGACGTCCACAGCCCAATGAAAAAAGTGTATCTCCAGCAAAGAGTAAACTCTTCTCAGGAAAATAGTAAGATAATGCGCCTAAAGTATGACCAGGTGTTGAAAGAGCTAAAAGCAGGTGCGTGCCAAAAGAAAAACTTTCATCAGGTTGAAGTGTTTGATCAAGATAATTGATCTTTTCTTTTTCTGCTTCTGGCCCGATAACCATAGCGTTGTAAACTTGTTTTAATTCTGATAGGGCTTCTACATGGTCGTGATGATGATGAGTTACAAAAATAGTGTTAAGTGTCCAATTGTGGCGCTTTAAAGCATTGTGGATTGCTTTGCTTTCAGGAGCATCTATTGCAGCTGTCATACCACTTTTTTCATCATGAATGAGTATACCGAAATTGTCTTCTCGACAAATAAACTGTTCAATCAACATATTTTTTCTCCCGAACAGTGTTTGGCGATGAATCTATAAAATAATCGGTAGTGGTGATTTTTTTTAAGAATCAGATTTGTCCTCTTCTGTAAAAAGTCCTTTTGAATGTTTTATAATTATAGGCATTTGGGTAAGCATGAAAAGGACTGTTATAGGCATGACGCCAAATACTTTGAAACTTGTCCAGAAATTATCGCTAAAATTACGCCAAATTATTTCATTCAAAAGGGCAAGAAAAATGAAAAAAAACGCCCAACGATAGGTAAGTTTTTGCCAACCTAAATCATCAAGTTTTAAGGTAGAATCAAGAGCATAACGTAAAAGTGGTTTTTTAAAAAACATCCCACCAAAAAGTATAAAAGCAAATAAGCTATTAATGATTGTCGGTTTCATTTTTATGAAAGTTTCATTATGAAGCCAGAGAGTTAGAAAGCCAAAAACTAAAACAAATATTCCCGAAATAAGAGGCATAATAGGAATTTGTCTTGCAAGGATCCATGATAAGCTTAGGGAAATAATTATCGCTACCATGAAAATAGCTGTTGCAGGGAAAATAGATTTGTTAAAATTTTGAAAAAATCCAATGTTTTTTATCAGCCATTCTCCCTTATAATTGGCAAAAAAGAAGGCAACCAATGGACCCATTTCCAAAAGAAACTTAAGTGTTGGTGAGAGAGATTTTTTTTTATTGTTATTCATTTTTTTTTCAGAATTATTGTGTAAATTAGGATTAGATAAAGGCTGTTTCATGCATGTTTTCCTGCGATAGTTTCGGCAAAGTCAGAAGCAGAAAAGGGTTGAAGGTCTTCAATATCTTCTCCTATACCGATAAAATAAACGGGTAATTTATATTTTGCTGCGATAGCGACAAGAATTCCACCTCGTGCAGTCCCATCTAGCTTTGTCATGACTAAACCATTAACACCAGCAATATCGCGGAAAATATCTACTTGGTTGAGTGCATTTTGTCCGGTTGTTGCATCAAGCGTTTGAAGGATTGTATGGGGTGCTTGGGGGGTATGTTTTTTTAAAACACGAATAATTTTTGCTAATTCATCCATCAATTCAGATTTATTTTGTAAACGCCCTGCTGTATCAATAATTAATACATCACTGTTTGTTTTTTTTGCTTTTTCATAAGCATCAAATGCTAAGCTGGCGGCATCTGCACCCAATTTTGTTGAAATAACAGGAGAATTGGTACGTTCACCCCAGATGTGTAGTTGCTCAATAGCTGCGGCTCGGAAAGTATCACCAGCTGCCAGCATAACTTTTAATCCCCCTTCTGTTAATTTTGCTGAAAGTTTTCCAATAGTTGTCGTTTTTCCAGTGCCATTTACACCTACCAGCAAAATAACATGCGGTTTATGGCTGAGATCAAGTTCCAATGGTATTGCAACAGGTTCCAGAACTTTTTTGACCTCATCCGCTACAATAGTATGAATATCATCTGGGGAGAGGTCTTTTCCGTAACGACTGGAAGCTAAAGTATTTGTGATGCGTGTTGCCGTCTCTACACCTATGTCAGCTTGGATAAGAATATCTTCGAGCTCTTGCAATGTGTCTTCATCAAGTTTTCTTTTAACAAAGAGATCGCTAATTGATCCGCTTAAGCGTTGTGAAGAAAGGGATAGACCTTTTTTAAGGCGCCCAAACCACGCTGTCTTTTTTTGTTCAACAGAAGGTTCAGATAAAATTTCTTCATTCTTTTTTTCACGGATGTTGTCTGTGACAATAATTTTACCAGAAAAAGGAATTTTATCAGAACGGGATTCTAGAAATGGAGATTTTTCATCATATTTTGTAAGTATTGACTCTGGATTTTTTGTTTGTTCTTCTTTTTCTGTGTCTATAGAAACTTGGTTATTTTTTGTCTTTTCATTTTTGTCTTTATTTTCTTCTATTATATCGCTTTTATCAGGAATAGAAATCTGTTGTTCAATTTCTTGCTCTTGAGATTTGTTAAAAGAGAATATTTTTTTAATAAAAGATTTCGTCATAAGAATTTTCCTGCTCAAGCAGCGTTTAATTTTGGAAGGACAGCAATCAATTTATCGCCATCATGATCAACGATAAGGGCTTGAACAATTGTTCCTGCTTTTGCACCTTTAACCTGTACAAGGGTATAATCTTCTGTTCGTCCGATTTCATCTTTTTCAACGAGAATTGTTTGTAGACTGTTTTGTAAATGAGCAAGATGCTTTTGGTAAGCCATCTCACCTGCTTTACGCAATTTTTCAGCACGCATCTTAACTATTTTACGGTTGATTTGTGGCATACGTGCGGCAGGTGTTCCTTCTCTTGGACTAAAGGGGAAGACATGGAGATGGGTTAAATTACAATCTTTGATTAAAACAAGACTGTTTTGAAACATCTCTTCTGTTTCTGTAGGAAAACCAGCAATTAAGTCAGCACCATACACCATTGTAGGACGTTTGGCACGCAACTCTTGGCAAAATTGAATGGCATGTTCGCGCAGATGACGCCGTTTCATCCGTTTTAAAATCATATTATCACCTGCTTGCAAAGATAAATGCAAATGGGGCATGATTCTTGTTTCATAAGCTAAAAGATTGATGAGTTCTTCGTCTGCTTCAATAGAGTCAATAGATGAGAGGCGTAATCGCGTTAAGTCAGGAACATGATGCAAAATTGCTGAAGTTAATTTTCCTAGAGTAGCTTTTCCAGGAAGGTCGTGGCCATAACTTGTAAGGTCAACACCTGTAAGGACCACCTCTTGGATACCCCCACCTATCAGCTTTTTAATTTGTTCTATGACAGCACCCATGGGAACTGAACGAGATGGTCCTCGTCCATAAGGAATAATGCAAAATGTACAGCGATGATCACATCCGTTTTGTACCTGTACAAAAGCGCGGGTGCGCTCTTGCATTGCACTGACCATATGTGGGGCAATTTTTTGTACTTCCATAATGTCATTGATACGCACCTTTTCAGAATGATTAATACCAAAATCAGGAAGTTGACGATAAGAATGGGCGTGAAGTTTATCTTCGTTTCCTAAAACGAGATCCACTTCTGTCATTGAGGCAAAATTTTGTGCTTCTGTTTGGGCTGCACACCCTGTTACAATGATACGCGCATGAGGATTTTCACGTCGTGCTTTGCGGATAGCTTGTTTTGCTTGTCGTACGGCTTCGGCAGTGACAGCACAAGTATTAAAGATAATAGCACCATCTTTAAGTTGATCTAGCCCTGAAGAAGTACTTTCTTTGCGAATGATTTCCGATTCGTAGCTGTTAAGTCGACAACCAAAAGTTACAATTTCTATTGCCATCAGGAGTGATCCTTTTTGTAGGACCCTGTTAAAGGGCTTAAAAAACCACTAAATTGATATTTTATTGGTCCTGTCATAATAATGTGATCGTCTTCTCGGTAAAAAATATTAAGTGTTCCCTTTGGTAAGTTTACATCAATATGACGTTGTGTAAGACCACGACGATAAGCAGCCACTGCACTTGCACAAGCAGCACTCCCACATGCTTGTGTTAATCCTGCTCCTCGCTCCCATGTACGTAAATTTAGACTTTTCTTTGACGTTATGCAAGCAATGGAAATATTGCACCGTTCGGGAAACAGGGGATCATGTTCAAGGTTTGGTCCATATTTTTCTAATGGAATATGTTGAATATCATTTTCAACAAAAAAGATAGCATGGAGATTGCCAATGGATATGAGACAAGCGTCTTTTAGGGGACCAGCCGTAATTTCTACGTGATTGGTATCAACTATTTCACGTGAAACAGGCATCTCTTTTGCATTGAAATTTGGGCATCCCATATCAACAGAAATGAGATTGTCGGTTTGGTATTTCCCTTCAATAATTCCAGCGGGAGTTTCTAAATGAAATTTTTCACCAAAATTGTGATCTTTAAGCCATGCGATGACACAGCGGGTACCATTGCCACAAGCTTTAGCCATTGATCCGTCGGCATTCCATATTTCGATGCGGAAGTTGGCTTTTTTCTGGGTTGGTGTGTGGATAGCCATGATTTGATCAAAATGCATTTCAGGATCTGCTGACAAAGCAAGGATTGCTTTTGGTGTAAGAGCATGAGTGCTTTCACGCATATCAACAACAATAATTTGATTTCCAAGACCGTCCATTTTGCTAAATGGCGTTTTCATGAAACTTCTCTATTTCTAATGATTACTTATAAAAGAGATATATGGCTGAAAATATTATAAATTTCCAGTGTTTAATAAATATAAAATTTGGTACATAAGTTATTTCGTTTAAAATAAGTGATTTTAACCTGTTTTTTTTAATTTGTTAATTTATCTTTGTAACTATAACAAATATTCGCTTAATTTTTTTGTGAACTTATTTATTGTCGTGGGAGAGAGTACAGACATGGCGTTTTCAAGAGTTTCGTTTTTCGTTGCACTATCAACTGTAATGTTTTTAGGGGGATGTTCAACAACACGGTTTGATGGTAATGACGATAATAACGCATTAGAAGTTTTTTATCCATCTCAACAAATGACAATATTGGAAGCGTCTGATCTGTCGTCTCCTTCTTCGTCGATATCTGAAGACGCAAACGCTTCGGTGTATGAAAAAGGAGATTCTCAGAGCGATGGACGAATGGCTAGTCTCGAATTGCCAAGCAGTGCCACTGATTTATTTCCTGCAAGTATTGCTGGGGTATGGAATCTTTCTATGGGAGGAAAAGTTTGCCGGATTGCAACTCCACAAACAAAGTTTGGAAAAGGGTACCGTGCTGGTCCTTTACACTGTCCAGGAATTGCTTCCCAAGTGAGATCGTGGGACGTTAAAGGAAAAAGATTATATTTTTATAATAACTCTGGACGTGTTATCCTCGTTCTTTATTCTTCAAATGTTGATCGTTTTGAGGGACGTACACTTGATGATCATCCCGTTGTTTTAAGTCGTTAAATCATTTTTGACCGTTTATGACAAGCTAAGCTAGACGGACAGATTCGTGAAAAGTATTTGTATTTTTCATTGAGATCGGTTTGAAAAAGGTTTTTTGGATGATTCTCGTTTCAACACGTTATAAGGAGCTTGTCGCTAAAGGAGAGGTTTGTTTTGATCCCGCTCAATTAGCTATAACAGAATATTTTGATCATTTATTAAAAAAAATTACGGAACAAAATATCCCTCGTCCTTGGACTTGGATATTTTGCTCTTTCTTTAATAGAATATTTAAAAGGAAAAAACAAAATATTTCTTGTGTTGTAAAACAAGGAGATGAAACAGGTTTTTTTCAGGGACTGTATATTTATGGTGAAGTAGGACGGGGCAAAACCATGCTGATGGATTTGTTCTTTTCTTGTTTGCCTAAAGGTCATAAAAAGCGTGCCCATTTTAATGATTTTATGGCTGATGTACATGAGCGTATTAATTTTTATCGTCAAGCATCTGGGTGTGCAAAATTTAAACAAGATAATCCTATTTTAGCTGTTGCTGAGGATCTTGCACGAGAAGCAAAAATACTTTGTTTTGATGAGTTTAGTGTAACAGATATTGCTGATGCTATGGTATTGGGGCGGCTTATTTCTGCTTTGTTTGATAAAGGAATTTTCTTTATTGCAACCTCAAATGTGGCGCCGGATAACCTTTATTGTAACGGTTTAAATCGTGAACTCTTTTTGCCTTTTATTCAAGTTTTGAAAGCATATGTTCGCGTTGTTAATCTTGATGCAAAAACAGATTATCGCCTTGAAAAATCAAATCTACAACAGGTGTATGTGTCGCCGTTGGGGGTCCCGGCAAATGAATATATGGATCAAGCATGGGCACTTGTATTGCAAGGACATAAGGAGACATCTGATGAGCTTTCTATAAAAGGGCGCCTTATTCCTATTCCGCGCTTTGGTGCAGGATGTGCTCGTTTTGATTATGGGGATTTATGTGCAAAGCCTTTGGCCGCGGCTGAATATTTGTTATTAGGAGAGCGTTATCATACGATTTTTATTGATAATGTACCGGTCATGGATGATACATGTCGCAATGAAACAAAACGGTTTATTTTGCTTATTGATATTCTTTATGAACGCCACATACGGTTGTTTATGTCGGCTGCGGCAGGGGTAGGGGATTTGTATAAAGGGCATGCGCAGATTACGGAAACATTTGAATTTAAAAGAACACAATCACGTCTTTTCGAAATGCAAAGCTACGATTATTTAAAACTTTGGGAAGAACATTTTCTTTTGAAGAAGAAGCATTGATTATACTTTTACCTTTACGTAAACTGTAAAAACAATAACTTTTTGAAATTAAAGAAATATAATAATTCTGTTGTATTTTTTTTAAATTCACTTTATCGATACATCGTGATAATTTTCTAATAGTTGTTTCAGCGGAGGGTTGTTGTTTCTGTAAAGAGAGAAATTTGTAAATTTCATTTCTTTACTCCTTTTTATGATATTGTTTGAATATGGTTGAAGTCAAAAATATTCAGTATACGGACGCTGATGGGTGTGCGCTGAATTATCTAAAAGTTAGGAAAAAATAAAATGGCACGGAAAAAAATAGCTCTCATTGGTTCAGGTATGATTGGTGGTACTTTAGCACATATTATTGGGCTTAAAGAGCTTGCTGATGTGGTCTTATTTGATATTGCAGAAGGTGTGCCACAAGGTAAGGCTCTAGATATCGCCGAATCTTCTCCTGTTGATGGTTTTGATATCAGTCTAAAAGGTGCTAATGCTTATGAAACAATTGAAGGTGCTGATGTTGTTATTGTAACAGCAGGCGTTGCGCGAAAACCTGGTATGAGCCGTGATGAACTTTTGGGCATTAATTTAAAGGTTATGGAACAAGTTGGAGCTGGAATTAAAAAATACGCTTCTTCGGCGTTTGTTATTTGTATTACTAATCCCCTTGATGCGATGGTGTGGGCTTTGCAGAAATTTTCAGGTCTCCCTACACATAAAGTGGTTGGTATGGCAGGTGTTCTTGATTCAGCGCGTTTTCGTCATTTCTTATCTGAGGAATTTAAGGTCTCTATTAAAGATGTGACAGCGTTTGTTTTAGGGGGCCACGGTGATACAATGGTTCCTCTCGTGCGTTATTCAACGGTTGGTGGTATTTCTTTGCCTGATCTTGTAAAGATGGGCTGGACAACACAGGAAAGAATTGATCAAATTATCCAGCGTACCCGCGATGGTGGTGCAGAAATTATTGGTTTGTTAAAAACAGGTTCTGCTTATTATGCACCAGCAGCTTCTGCTGTTTCTATGGCTGAGGCTTATCTAAAGGACACTAAGCGTGTTGTGCCTGTTGCAGCTTATCTTTCAGGGGAATATGGGGTTAATGATACCTATGTTGGTGTTCCTGTTGTACTTGGTGCAGGTGGTGTTGAACGAGTCATTGAAATTGATCTTGATAAAGAAGAAAGAGGTGCTTTTGATCATTCAGTAAATGCGGTTAAAAAGCTTTGTGAAGCTTGTATTGCTCTTGTACCTAGTCTCAAGTAAATTGAACAAGGTTTAATTCATTAAAATAAGTATTTAGAATATTAAAACTTTAGGATTAATAAGATCCATGATCCATAAAAGAAAAGGACAAATGCATGAATATCCATGAGTATCAGGCCAAACGTCTGCTTCATGAATATGGAGCACCAATTGCAAATGGTGTCGCTGTTTATTCTGTAGAGCAAGCGGAAAAATGGGCGGAAAAATTGCCCGGACCTCTCTATGTGGTTAAAAGTCAGATACACGCTGGTGGTCGTGGTAAGGGTAAGTTTAAAGAACTTGATCCTGATGCAAAGGGTGGTGTTCGGCTTGCACAATCTGTTGAAGAAGTTGTTGCAAATGTTCAAGAAATGCTTGGAAAAACTTTGGTAACCAAACAAACTGGTCCAGAGGGTAAGCAGGTCAACCGCCTTTATATTGAAGACGGTGCCGATATTGAACGGGAGCTTTATCTTTCACTTTTGGTTGATCGTAGCATTGGTCGAATTGCTTTTGTTGTTTCAACAGAAGGTGGAATGGATATTGAAACGGTTGCTGAAGAGACACCAGAAAAAATATTCACGCTTCCCATTGATGCTGGAGAGGGTGTTACTTCTGCTGATTGTGCAAGACTTTGTGATGCGTTGAAACTACAAAGTAGTGCGCGAGAAGATGGTGAAAAGCTTTTTCCGATTCTCTATAAGGCATTTTGTGAAAAAGACATGAGCCTTTTAGAAATCAATCCACTTATTGTGATGAAAGATGGTCGTTTGCGTGTTCTTGATGCGAAAGTTTCTTTTGATAATAATGCTCTGTTTCGTCATCCAGATATTTTAGAATTGCGCGATCTTTCAGAGGAAGATCCAAAGGAAATAGAAGCATCAAAGCATGATCTTGCTTATGTTGCTCTTGAGGGTACGATTGGTTGCATGGTTAATGGTGCTGGGCTTGCTATGGCAACAATGGATATCATTAAGCTTTATGGAGCAGAGCCAGCGAATTTTTTGGATGTTGGTGGTGGAGCATCAAAAGAAAAGGTGACAGCTGCTTTTAAGATTATTACGGCCGATCCAAATGTTAAGGGCATTTTGGTTAACATTTTTGGTGGTATTATGCGTTGTGATGTCATTGCTGAAGGTGTGGTTGCTGCTGTTCGTGAGGTTGGTTTAAAAGTTCCCTTGGTTGTTCGTCTTGAAGGCACTAATGTTGAGCAGGGTAAAGCAATTATTAATGAGAGTGGTTTGAATGTTATTCCTGCTGATGATTTAGATGATGCTGCCCAAAAAATTGTTGCAGCCGTGAAGGGAGCTTAAGCTATGTCGATTCTTGTGAATAAAGAGACAAAAGTTCTAGTTCAAGGGCTTACAGGAAAAACAGGAACATTTCATACAGAACAGGCGCTTGCTTATCATGGTACGCAAATGGTTGGTGGCGTTAATCCTAAAAAGGGTGGAGAAACATGGGAAGGTTCAAAAGGTGAAACTCTTCCTATCTTTGCTAATGTTGCAGAAGCAAAAGAAAAAACAAGCGCGGATGCTTCCGTTATTTATGTTCCTCCTGCAGGGGCTGCGGCAGCTATTATAGAGGCTATTGAAGCTGAAATTCGTTTAATTATCTGTATTACGGAAGGTATTCCCGTTATGGATATGGTTAAAGTGAAGGCGCGATTAGAAAACTCAAAGTCTCGTCTTATTGGTCCTAATTGTCCCGGTATTCTTACACCAAATGAATGTAAAATTGGTATTATGCCTGGTTCTATTTTTAGAAAAGGTTCTGTTGGGGTTGTCTCGAGGTCGGGAACTTTAACTTATGAAGCCGTTTTTCAGACGAGTCAGGAAGGTCTCGGACAAACAACTGCTATAGGGATTGGTGGTGATCCTGTTAAGGGTACTGAATTTATTGATGTGTTGGAAATGTTTTTAGCAGATGATGAAACTCAGTCTATTGTTATGATTGGTGAGATTGGTGGTTCTGCTGAAGAAGAAGCAGCACAGTTTCTGCAAGATGAAGCAAGAAAAGGTCGAAAAAAGCCAGTTGTTGGCTTTATTGCTGGCCGTACGGCTCCTCCAGGACGTACAATGGGACATGCCGGTGCTGTTATTTCTGGTGGTAAGGGTGGAGCAGAAGATAAAATTGCAGCAATGGAATCAGCAGGGATTCGTGTGTCTTCTTCACCATCACAGATAGGTAAGACTTTGATGTCAGTTTTGAAAGGCTAAAAGAAAGTTTCACCTGAATAAGCAAAGGTTCTTAGATTCAGGTGAAAAAACTTGAGTATAAATAAGGTAAAACTTTTTTGAATGTTCAAATCACTGCTTGTTTGTAAGCATTTAAAGGTCAAAAGAGATATAAGGAGACGGAATAGATGTTCCGGAGAGGTATATGGCAAGGCAGGACGAAATAAATAGCCTTTTTGCACAGACATCATTTCTTTATGGTGGGAATGCGGATTATATAGATCAACTTTATGCTCAATATGAAAAAGATCCTACCAGTGTTGATTCACAGTGGCGTGCTTTTTTTGAAGGACTTCATGATAATAAAGAAGATGTTCTTAAAAATGCTGAAGGAGCAACATGGCAGCGTGATCATTGGCCATTAAAAGCAGAGGGTGAATTGGTTTCTGCTCTTGATGGTGATTGGTCTTCTCTTGAAAAATATCTTGGCGATAAATTAAAGGAAAAAGCAATAACAGGTGCTGCACAAAAGGGAAAAACTTCCAGTAAACAAGATATTATTCGTGCAACACGTGATTCCGTTCATGCAATTATGATGATTCGTGCGTTTCGAGAACGGGGACATCTTCATGCGCAGCTTGACCCTCTTCAATTGGCCGAAAAACAAGAAGATTATAAGGAACTTTCTCCAGAAGCTTATGGTTTTACTCCAGCTGATTACGAGCGTCCCATTTTTATTGATAATGTTTTAGGATTGGAATATGCAACTATTCCGCAAATGCTTGAGATTCTCAATCGGACCTATTGTTCAACAATCGGTGTGGAATATATGCATGTTTCTGATCCAGTTCAGAAAGCATGGCTTCAAGAACGCATTGAAGGGCGAGATAAAAAAAATTCTTTCACACAACAAGACAAGAAAGCTATTCTGAATAAGCTTATTCAGGCAGAGGGATTCGAACAGTTTTTAGACACTAAATATAAAGGTACAAAGCGTTTTGGACTCGATGGTGGTGAGGCGCTGATTCCCGCTCTTGAACAAATTATCAAATGTGGTAGTGCTTTGGGGGTGCAGGAAGTTATTTTAGGAATGGCACATCGTGGTCGTTTAAATGTTCTTTCACAAGTTCTTGCCAAACCGCATAGGGCTATCTTTCATGAATTCAAAGGGGGATCTTATAAGCCTGATGATGTGGAGGGATCCGGTGATGTCAAATATCATTTGGGAACTACCGCTGATCTGGACTTTGATGGTAAAAAAGTTCACTTATCGCTGTTGGCTAATCCATCTCATCTTGAGATTGTTGATCCGGTTGTTATGGGGAAAGCACGTGCTAAACAAGATCAACTTATGGGACCTGCGCATACTGATTTACTCCCATTAAGTGAGCGTTCAAAAGTGATGCCATTGCTTATTCATGGTGATGCTGCTTTTGCAGGACAAGGCGTTATCCAAGAAACTTTTGGTCTTTCAGGTCTTAAAGGTTATCGTGTTGCAGGCTCACTTCATGTTATTATCAATAACCAGATTGGTTTTACAACATCTCCACGTTTTTCACGTTCTTCGCCTTATCCATCAGATGTCGCAAAAATGATTGATGCACCAATTTTCCATGTGAATGGTGATGATCCTGAGGCGGTTGTTTTTGTTGCCAAAATAGCAACAGAGTTTCGCCAAATTTTCCATAAACCAGTGGTTATTGATATGTTTTGTTATCGCCGTTATGGGCATAATGAAGGTGATGAACCTTCCTTTACGCAGCCGCTTATGTATAAAGCAATTCGTAATCATAAAACAACACTTCAACTTTATAGTGACCAATTGGTAGCAGAAGGAATGATTTCTTCAGAAGAGATTGAGCAACAAAAAAAATTATGGCGCGATAAGCTTGAAGGTGAACTTGAAGCGAGTGCTTCTTATAAGCCTAATAAGGCTGATTGGCTTGATGGAAGCTGGACGGGACTCAAAGCTTTTAGTAGTTCTGATGAGCAGCATTCTAGAGCAACCGGTGTTGAATTAAAAACTTTAAAGGAAATTGGTCAGAAAATTGTTGAAATTCCGGCGAATTTTCACGTTCACAAAACCATTCAACGTTTTTTAAATAATCGTGCTAAAATTTTTGAAACCGGTGAGGGTGTTGACTGGGCAACCGCTGAAGCTTTAGCTTTTGGTTCACTTTGTTTGGAAGGTGCACCGGTTCGTCTTTCCGGTGAAGATGTTGAGCGGGGAACTTTTTCACAACGTCATTCCGTTCTTTATGACCAAGAAAATGAGGCGCGTTATATTCCTTTGAATCATTTACAAAAGGGGCAAGCGCTTTATGACGTTGTTAATTCTATGCTTTCTGAAGAAGCTGTTCTTGGTTTTGAATATGGATATTCTCTTGCTGAACCACGAGGATTAACACTTTGGGAAGCACAATTTGGTGATTTCTCTAATGGTGCACAGGTCATTTTTGATCAATTTATTTCATCCGCAGAGCGTAAGTGGCTTCGTATGTCTGGTCTTGTGTGTTTATTGCCTCATGGTTTTGAAGGGCAAGGGCCGGAGCATTCTTCTGCACGTTTAGAACGATTTCTTCAACTTTGTGCGGAAGATAATATGCAGGTTGCTAATTGTACAACCCCTGCAAATTATTTTCATATTTTGCGTCGACAAATTAAGCGTGATTTCCGTAAGCCATTGATTTTGATGACACCGAAATCACTCTTACGTCATAAGCGAGCGGTTTCTCTTCTCAATGAAATGGGGCCAGAAACAAGTTTCTGTCGTGTGTTGCTTGATGATGCAGAATGTCTCAAAGATTCTGTCATTAAGTTGCAAAAAGATAATAAAATTCGCCGTGTCGTTCTTTGTACTGGTAAGGTTTATTACGACCTTTATGAAGAACGTGAAAAAAAGGGTATTGATGATGTTTATCTCCTTCGTATTGAACAGCTTTATCCTTTCCCTGCAAAAGTTTTGGTGAATGTGTTATCGCGCTTTTTGCAGGCGGAAGTTTTTTGGTGCCAAGAGGAACCAAAAAACATGGGGGCTTGGTCATT
This sequence comes from Bartonella sp. CL266QHHD, assembly GCF_042195355.1. Taxonomy (NCBI): domain Bacteria; kingdom Pseudomonadati; phylum Pseudomonadota; class Alphaproteobacteria; order Hyphomicrobiales; family Bartonellaceae; genus Bartonella; species Bartonella sp. CL266QHHD. The sequence continues at coordinate 38,889 of NZ_JBHIOD010000033.1, read as the reverse complement.
TATTGAGCCTTATTTGGAATGGGTTTTGACGCATATTAATGCGCAATATTCACGTGCTCGTTATGCAGGACGTCCTGCGAGTGCGTCACCGGCCTCTGGGTTAATGGTGAAACACCTTGAACAACTGGCTGCGTTTCTTAAAGACGCGTTAGGTTCTTAATTTATTACTACTCTGATGTATGGAAAAATATTATGACTACTGAAATTCGTGTTCCTACTTTGGGCGAATCGGTTACCGAAGCAACGGTTGGCAAATGGTTTAAAAAACTTGGCGAAGCTGTCGCTATGGATGAGCCTTTGGTTGAATTAGAAACTGATAAGGTAACCGTTGAAGTTCCTTCTCCTGTTGCTGGGAAATTATCTGAAATTATTGCAAAAGAAGGCGATACGGTTGAAGTAAATGCTCTTTTAGGAGTGGTGAAAGCTGGAGAAGCTGGTGTCTCCCAATCATTTTCACCTTCTGCTACACTTGTTCCAGCGGCTTCATCTGAATCGGAGAAGTCTGCTTTGAGCAGTGCAATGCCTCCTTCTCCTTCAGCAGCAAAATTGATGGCTGAAAATAATGTTGCAAAAAGCGATATTTCAGGTTCTGGAAAACGTGGACAAATTCTTAAAGAAGATGTTCTTGGTGGATTAAAACAAAGTACAAATGCCCCTACACCCTCTTCTTCTGCGACGAGTTCTTCGGCAATTCCTGTCCAAGAAACACGTGAAGAGCGGGTTCGTATGACGAAATTGCGTCAAACAATTGCTCGCCGTCTTAAAGATGCACAAAATGTAGCTGCGATGTTAACCACATTTAATGAGGTTGATATGTCAGCTGTGATGGATTTGCGCAAGCGTTATAAGGATCTTTTTGAAAAGAAACATAGTGTTAAACTTGGTTTTATGGGTTTTTTTACCAAGGCTGTTTGTCATGCATTAAAAGAACTTCCTGCTGTTAATGCCGAGATTGATGGGACAGATATTGTTTACAAAAACTATGTCAATGTTGGAATTGCTGTTGGAACGGATAAAGGGCTTGTTGTTCCAGTAGTGCGAGATGCAGATCAAATGTCATTGGCAGAGATTGAAAAAGAGATTGGTCGTTTGGGACGTCTTGCGCGTGATGGAAAATTAGCCGTTTCTGATATGCAGGGCGGAACTTTTACCATTACCAATGGTGGTGTGTATGGATCGTTGATGTCAACACCGATTTTGAATGCACCACAATCTGGTATTTTGGGAATGCATGCGATTAAAGAGCGAGCAATGGTTGTTGAGGGCCAAGTTGTGATTCGTCCCATGATGTATTTAGCGCTTTCTTATGATCACCGTATTGTGGATGGGCAAGAAGCTGTGACTTTCCTTGTGCGTGTTAAGGAAAGCTTAGAAGATCCGGAACGCCTTGTTCTTGATTTGTAAAATACAGTTTTCAGGATGAAAGGAGAAACGGATGTCTTATGATGTGGCTGTGATCGGAGCGGGTCCAGGTGGTTATGTAGCAGCAATAAAGGCGGCACAACTGGGACTTAAAGTAGCGATTATTGAAAAGCGTACAACATTAGGAGGAACATGTCTCAACGTTGGTTGTATTCCTTCTAAAGCGTTGTTGCATGCTTCAGAAGTGTTTTCTGAAACCCAGCATGGTTTTGAAACGCTTGGTATTTCTATTGGTAAATCTAAGCTTAACCTTGAACAAATGATGGTTCATAAGAAAGCTGTGGTAACAGCCAATACGAGTGGTGTTTCTTTTTTGATGAAAAAAAATAAAGTTGATACTTTTTTTGGGACAGCCAAAATTTTGAGTGCGGGTCATGTGGAAGTTGTTACCAGAGATGGTAATAAACAAACAATTGAAACAAAAAATATTATTATTGCTACCGGTTCAGAGAGTTCAGGCATTCCAGGGGTGAATGTTGAAATTGATGAAAAGACTATTGTTTCTTCTACGGGAGCTCTTTCACTTGAAAAAGTACCAGCGCATATGATTGTAGTGGGTGCTGGTGTCATTGGTTCAGAACTTGGATCAGTTTGGAGCCGTTTAGGTGCTAAGGTGACCATTATTGAGTATCTTAATAAAGTTTTGGGCTCAATGGATGGTGAAGTTTCACGGCAATTTCAGAAATTAATGGAAAAACAGGGGATTGAATATAAAACGGGTGCAAAGGTGACAGCTGTTACACAATCTGGCTCAACTGCTCAGGTGAGCTTTGAATCTGTCAAAGGTGGTGAATCTGAAACTTTAGAGGCTGATGTTGTGCTTATTGCTACTGGACGTTCTCCCTATACAGAGGGGCTTGGCTTACAAGAGGCTGGTGTTCAGTTAGATGAACGCGGATTTATTGCAATTGATGCTCATTGGCAGACGAATGTTCCAGGAATTTATGCAATTGGTGATGTCGTAAAAGGACCAATGTTAGCACATAAAGCAGAGGAAGAAGGCGTTGCTGTGGCAGAAATTTTGGCAGGTCAAAAAGGACATGTTAATTTTGATGTTATTCCTAGTGTTGTTTATACACAGCCGGAAATTGCGAGTGTAGGAAGGACAGAAGAAGAGCTAAAAACTGCTGGTATTGAATATAATGTTGGCAAATTTCCTTTTATGGCTAATGGTCGTGCACGTGCAATGCAAAAGAGTGATGGGTTCGTTAAAATCCTTTCTGATAAAAAAACAGATCGGGTATTAGGGGGGCATATTCTTGGATTTGGTGCTGGTGAAATGATCCATGAAATTGCAGTTTTAATGGAATTTGGTGGTTCATCAGAAGATCTGGGACGTTGTTGCCATGCACATCCTACCTTATCAGAAGCCGTGCGTGAGGCAGCTTTGGCAACATTTGCTAAACCACTTCATATTTAAAAAGCTTTTAAAAAGTACATTTAAAAAGGCACATGAGGCGGAAAATATTAGTGAAGCATGCAACAGCATTTTAAAACTTTAAAAAGGAATATAACCAATTGTATTAAAATGTTCCATTTGTTGTATGCTTTTCGATAATTACTGTTTTAGATATCTGTTGTGCAGTTTTGATTGATTATTCTGTTGTGCACTATCGTTTAGAGCGGTGGTGTTTAGTCTATGTAAAGTTTTATATATGGGGTAGTTTTTATACTGTTATAAATATTTAAGATAGGATTCTGAGCCTATCTGCGTGCTTTGTGTTAAGAAAACATCTCTCAAAATGCCCAAATCTACTTCGCAATGGTGCTCGTGAATGGTATAGCTGTAAAGTTTCTCTTGAAATATATGAAATTCATTCAAACTGTTATAAGACCTATTGTGCACCATCATCTTTATGTTTAGTAAAAGTACACGCTGACATTGATAATACACTTTTTCAGTTCTCAATATTTCTAAAGCTCTTTATTATTTGAGAGTTTTCATAAGAGAATTTTTATTCTGTTCTTTTATCATTTTACCTCACACGCTCGCTTTGTTTGTGATGTGCAGACAAAAGATTTTAATTGCTTCAATGTGAGAAAGTTTGTGATAAGAAAATCTTACAGTATTCAGCGTTATGAATCAAGTTGAAAATGATATTTTATTGTTATAAATCAATGTGTTATATATGATGATGAATCATATGAAGAGAGAAGCCAAGAGGAATTCACCCAAAGAAATTGAATTGTTTAATGATTGGTGTGGGTTAAGGATCTTTGTCATTTAAGATGAAGAGGGGAGGGATTGGATATTCTACAAAATACCGCTCTTCTTTAAAAAAGCGGTATTTTTATATCTTTTGTTTATGACACTATCTTTTTGATGATAATGACAAGTCATACAGTGTGATTAAGTTAGTTTTTTCTTCTCTGCTTTTCTTGATCATTGCTTGCTATGTCTTAAAAAGATGATATGTCTCTTCTTTAAGGTTGTTAAGAAATCGTAATGTTGCCAAAATATAACGAATAGCTAAAATTTTTTTGAAAACCATAATTACACGAGAATATTAAGTTTGTTTTCATTGGGCAGTTTTGTGATAACTTAAAAAATCAAGCATATGCTTTCTATAGGTATTAAAATTGTAATTTTTTATCTTCTTGTTGTTTTCTTATAAAAGTGGGAAGCCCCATATGATCAAGATATTTAAGGAAAGGGTGGGGTGGTAATTCTTCTACATTGACCATAGTTTTAACATCCCATTCGCCTGTGGCAATAAGAAGAGCTGTTGCGGCTGCTGGTACGCCAGCTGTATAGGAAATGCCTTGTGCCCCAGTTTCATGAAAAGCTTGTTTGTGATCGGCTATATTATAGATAAAAACTTCTCTCGAGTTTCCATCTTTTTCGCCTTTAATAAGATCTCCGATACAGGTTTTTCCTGTGTAGTCTGGGGCGAGAGAGGAAGGGTCGGGTAAGACGGCCTTCACGACTTTCAAGGGCACGACTTCTTGACCTTCTGCCGTTTTAATTGGTTGTTCGGATAAGAGTCCGAGGTTTTTTAGAACCGTAAAAACAGTGATATAACGATCACTAAATCCCATCCAGAAACGGACATTCTCTACATCAAGATTTTTGGAAAGTGAATGAATTTCATCATGTCCTGTCATATAGGCTTTTTGTTTTCCCACAACGGGAAGATCCCATTCATGGCTGATTTCAAACATTTTATTGGAAGTCCATTTTTTATTTTGCCATGACCATACTTGTCCTGTAAATTCACGGAAGTTAATTTCTGGATCAAAATTTGTAGCAAACCAACGCCCATGATTTCCGGCATTAATATCAATAATATCAATATCTGTGATTTTATCAAAATAAGCATCGCGCGCTAATGCAGCATAAGCGTTCACTACACCTGGGTCAAAACCTGCTCCTAAAATAGCGGTTATACCAGCTTTTTCACATTCTTGACGTCGAGGCCATTCATAATTGCCATACCAAGGAGGTGTTTCACAAATTTTCAATGGGTCTTCATGAATTGCGGTATCGATATAAGCGCATTTGGTTTCAATACAAGCTGAAAGAACAGACATATTAAGAAAGGCAGAACCAACATTAATGACAATTTCGCATTTGGTCTTTTGGATGAGCTTTATAGTTTCTTCTACATTCATGGCATTGAGCGAATGGCTTTTGAGAACACCCTGTTCTTTCATTGTGTTTTTTTCTTTAATAGAAGCAATGATGGCCTCACATTTTTTGAGTGTTCGTGAAGCAATATGAATTTCACCAAGAATATCGTTGTTTTGAGCGCATTTATGCGCAACAACTTGTGCAACACCTCCGGCACCAATAATGAGAACATTTTTTTTCATTGTAGGTCCATCTCCTTTTTAATACTGTTGTATGACGTTTTTTATGGTTTATCTTTATGAAAGGCTTTCCTGATAGTCGTTATAGCTGAATTGGCGTTGAAGTGTTAATGTACCATCGCACTCTTTGAGAACAATAGCAGGCATTGTAACGCCATTAAACCAGTTTTTTTTGACCATTGTATAACCTGCTGCATCCTGAAAAGACAGTCTATCGCCTATTTTAAGAGGTTTTTGAAATTGAAATGTTCCAAAAATATCGCCGGCAAGACAAGACTTTCCACAAATCATAATTTCGTGTGGACCTTGATTGGGTTCTAATTTGGCATTCTCACGATAAATTAAAAGATCAAGCATATGAGCTTCAATGGAGCTATCAACGATGGCAAGTTTTTTTTCATTATACAATGTGTCAAGAACGCTTACTTCCAGTGTGGTGCTTTTGGTAATAGCAGCTTCTCCTGGTTCTAGAAAAAGAGTGACACCATGAGTTTTAGAAAATTGTTTTAAGCGTTTTGCGAAAGCTTCTAGAGGATAATTTTCAGCCGTAAAATGGATTCCGCCGCCAAGGCTTATCCAGTCAACAGCAGAAAAAAGTTCTGCAAATTTTTCTTCCATATACCCAAGCATTTGGTTAAAAAGATTAAAGTCAGCATTTTCACAATTGTTATGGATCATCAATCCGTTGATAAGAGGCAGAACTTCTTTGATAGCGCTTTGGTTTGTTTCTCCTAAGCGGCTAAAAGGGCGAGAGGGGTTGGCAAGATCAAAATTTGATGCGCTCATTCCTGGGTTTAACCTTAAACCTCTTTGAATGGTTTTTGTTGCATCAGAAAAGCGTTGAAGCTGTTGGATGGAATTAAAGATGATTTTATCTGCATAACCACAGGCTTCATCAATTTCATCATCTGCCCAAGCCACTGAATAAGCATGGGTTTCTTTGCCAAATTTTTCTCTTCCTAAACGCAGTTCATAAAGGGATGATGATGTGGTTCCATCCATGAACTCAGACATTAAATCAAAAACACTCCATGTGGCAAAACATTTCAAAGCAAGTAAAATTTTAGCTCCGGACATTTCCCGTAAACGAGAAATTGTTTGCATGTTTTTGATGAGTTTCGATTTGTCTATAAGATAGTAGGGGGTTTTTATCATTATTTATTCATTCTTTTTTGTAGGATCTTATTGCCAAGATCAACGTTTAGTACAAAGAGTAACAGAATGTCTCAAGAAAAAAGAATCTTAAGAAAAGAATCTGTTTCTGTCCAGCAAGAGAAAGGCTTTCTGTAATTACTGTTGTTTATTATGTTGAGTTTTTTGTTATGAGTATGAAAAAAAAATTATATTATGCTTTAGCTTTTGTATTTGTTAGCAGTTTTTTCATTATAATAACCACTCTTGTTAATTGGGGGCAAAATAGGAGTGATGCTAAAGCCAAACTGGTTACTCAGACCTCTCTCCAAGATAGTTCGGTGCCTTTGATTTTTACGGGGCGTAGAGAACTTAATGGTTTTAAAGGTTATCGTCATTATCGGCGTGGTTATCGTAAATACAGTGATAATTGGTGGTATCCTGAAGTGGCATTTATTACATCACCGCACTTAAGCACAAAAGGCGCATCATTAAAAGTTGTACCAGATGCTAAAAAAGTGTTTTTAACTTCTTCTTCGGAAAAATTAGAAAAAAAAGAGCCATGGATGCTTAAACAACATATTGAATCTTGCCTTGCGCGTTATCGCTCTTATAATAAAAATGATAATAGTTTTCAGCCTTTTCATGGGGGGCGTAAGCAGTGTTTATCACGATTTTTTAAAGGATAGAAATTATTAAATAAAATTTTAATTGCTTCTTGTCGTGGGCGTTATTGTTCTTAAAATAAAGAGAAGACTTGTGTGGTGCGCAGTATTTTCATGCCAGCATTGTTTTTTTTAAAATTTTAAATGCTTTTAAGTTTTATTAAATCTTATTATCATTAAGTGTGGAATGGGGGGTGAGAATATAAGTTTTTGTCGATGACAAAATATTAAGGCAAAATGGAGTTTAAAGAATGACAACACGGGAAGCAATGTTGGTATTGCTCGTCTTGCTTCCCTTTGGTGGAAGTGCTGTCATTGGCTTTTTTCGTTCGACAGCAAAAAATAATGAAGCCTGGTTTGCTGGGATTGTCGCGCTTTTCTGTCTTATTTTTACAATAATGCTTTATCCGGAAGTTCGCGGAAACCACATAGTGCGTTTAGATATTTCTTGGCTTCCAGAATGGGGAAGCGATTTGATTCTTCGTATAGATGGTTTATCGTGGCTTTTTTGCTTGCTCATTACAGGGATTGGGCTGCTTGTTGTCATTTATTCACGTTATTACATGGATCCAGCGGATTCTGTACCTCGTTTTTTTTCCTTTTTTTTGGCTTTTATGGGATCAATGATAGGAATAGTTTTATCAGGTAATCTTGTCTTTTTGGTTGTTTTCTGGGAACTCACCAGTATTTTTTCTTTTTTGTTGATCGGCTATTGGTACCATAATGCAAGTGCGCGTGAGGGTGCGCGTATGGCTCTAACGATCACAGGTTTTGGCGGCTTTGCCCTTTTTATTGGAGTTTTATTGATTGGGTATACTGTTGGCAGTTTTGATTTGGATAAGGTGCTACAGTCTGGAGATATGATCCGGTCAAGTTCTCTTTATAGTCCTATCCTTATTTGTATTTTATTGGGAGGGTTAACAAAAAGCGCGCAATTTCCCTTTCATTTTTGGCTACCCAACGCGATGGCTGCTCCAACCCCCGTATCGGCTTATTTGCATTCGGCAACAATGGTAAAAGCGGGATTGTTTTTGCTTGTTCGTTTATGGCCTGTGCTCTCTGGAACAGAATCTTGGTTTTGGCTGGTTGGCTTTTCAGGACTCTCGACATTGCTGCTAGGTGCCTATTTTTCCATGTTTCAGCAAGACTTAAAAGGACTGCTTGCTTACTCGACTATTAGTCATCTTGGATTAATTACAACGCTTTTAAGTCTTGGTAGTCCACTTGCATGTGTTGCGGCGATCTTTCATATGGCCAATCATGCTACTTTTAAGGCCTCTTTATTTATGGCTGCTGGCATTATTGATCATGAGACAGGAACACGTGATATGCGTAAACTGTCAGGGCTTTATTGTTCTATGCCTATTACAGCAACTCTTGCTTTAGTTGCGAGTGCAGCGATGGCTGGGGTTCCTTTGTTGAATGGTTTTTTATCGAAAGAGATGTTTTTTGCTGAAGCTGTTGAAACGCATATGGAATCATGGCTCGATTGGATTGCGCCTTATGTGGCAACGCTAGCTAGTCTGTTTAGTGTGACTTATTCTATACGCTTTATTCACGGTGTTTTTTTAGGACCAAAGCCTGACAATTTACCCAAGACTCCCCATGAACCACCGCATTTTATGCGTTTACCAATGGAGCTTTTGGTGTTTATTTGTTTAGCGGTTGGTATTTTCCCTAATTTAACAATAGGGCCTATTTTAGATAATGCGGTCGTGTCTGTTTTAGGACCAATGACAATTCCTTATAGTTTGGCTGTTTGGCATGGGTTTAACACTCCATTAGTGATGAGTTTTGTTGCATTATTAGGGGGCGGATTGCTCTATGCTGTCGGGCATCGTTATTTTTTATCCTGTGATGATGGGGCTCCTTTTTTCCGTCACTTAAAAGGACCGCGTATTTTTGAACGCATTCTCGTAATTATTTCTTGGAAATGGGCCCGTGCGGTGGAATCTGCTTTGTCAACACGCCGTTTGCAGATCCAGTTGCATTGGATTTTTTGGGTCTGTTTTGCATTTGTTGGTCTTTTACTTTGGTGCGATGGTTTCATTCCAGTGGGGACATTACCGCTTTTTCCACTTGATATTCCTTTTCTCGCTCTTTGGCTGGTTGGCGGATTATGTGCGCTTTTAGTTGCTTGGCGAGCAAAGTTTCATCGTCTTGCTTCACTTATGCTTTTAGGGGGAGCTGGTTTGATGACTTGTGCAACCTTTTTATGGCTTTCTGCTCCTGATTTAGCAATAACACAATTGGTTGTTGAGGTTGTTACAGTCGTTTTATTATTGCTTGGTTTACGGTGGTTGCCTAAACGTTTGCATGATCCTGGGCCAGCTGCTGTTCATTTTTGGATTCGTTTGCGTCGTTTCCGTGATTTCATCATATCCCTTGTAGGAGGTGCTGGTGTAGCATGGCTTTCTTTTGCAGTGATGACACGTCCTCAAGGTACAACGATTTCTGATTTTTTTCTAACGCATGCTTACTCAGATGCTGGTGGTCGCAATGTTGTGAATGTGTTGTTGGTTGATTTCCGTGGTTTTGATACCATGGGAGAAATTGTGGTTTTGGGTGTTGTTTCCCTTACTGTTTTTGCCCTCTTACGACGTTTTCGTCCTGCGCCTGAGAGTATTGATGCGCCTTTTCAACAACGTATCCAGAAAGCCTTTGATATAGCACAGCCTAATCGAAATGTGGGAGATACAGTATTAAATTATTTAGCTGTTCCTGCTGTTATTATGGGTTGGCTCTTTCCGATTATTATTGCTTTTGCTATTTATTTATTCATGCGAGGGCATGATCTGCCAGGAGGTGGATTTGTCGGTGGTATTACTTTGGCGATAGGGTTTATTTTACAATATCTTGCACGCGATATTCGGTGGGTGGAAACGCATTTGAGAGTTTTACCTTTGCGTTGGATAGGCTTTGGCTTATTGTTGTCAGTTGTAACGGGGATGGGCTCTTGGTTTTTTGGATATCCTTTTTTAACATCCTTTTTTCGATATATTCATCTTCCGTTAATTGGGAAAGTTCCCATGACATCTGCTTTTTTGTTTGATTTTGGTGTACTTTCTCTTGTGTTGGGAGCAACTGTTCTCATTTTAATTGCACTTGCACACCAGTCAATTCGGAGTTACCGAATCGGTAAGAAACCTATTTTAAAAGAGAAGGAAAATTAATGGAAATTGTTCTTTCTTTGGGTATTGGTGTTTTTGTCGGATCAGGTATTTGGCTTGTTTTGCGTCCACGTACTTTTCAAGTCATTCTTGGTTTGTCCTTGATCTCCTATGGTGTTAATCTTTTTATATTTTCAATGAGTAGACCGCGTAGTAATGCTGCTCCAATTGTTGATCCTACCACTGTTATTAATCCAGCTAATTATGTCGATCCTCTCCCACAAGCCTTGGTGTTAACTGCGATTGTGATTGGTTTTGCAACAACAGCTTTATTTTTAGTTATCTTGTTGGTTTCACGTGGTTTAACGGGTTCTGATCACGTTGATGGACGTGAGGTGCAATAATGGAAGTAGGGGTGCATCATCTCCTTATTTTGCCTATTCTTTTGCCGTTAATCACTGGAGCACTTCTTCTTTTTTATGATGAACGTCGTGCAAAACTTAAATCATTCATCAGTCTTTCTTCTGCGGGACTGTTGGTCGTTACTGCCATTTTATTGATTATACGTACTCTTGAAATAGCACCGGCTTGCGATGTTTATCGACTTGGTAATTGGCCGTCTTCTTTTGGAATTGTTTTAGTCCTTGATCGCTTAAGCGCTATGATGCTTTTACTTTCCAGCTTGTTGGTGACTAGCGTGTTGGTTTTTGCGCGGGCTCATTGGTACAAAGCTGGTTCTCATTTTCAGTCACTAATGCAATTTTTTATGGTGGGAATAAATGGTGCTTTTTTGACCGGCGATTTATTTAATTTATTTGTGTTTTTTGAAGTTATGTTAACGGCTTCCTATGGGCTTGCTTTGCATGGTTCTGGTCAGACACGCGTGCGCGCAGGGTTGCATTATGTCGTGGTTAATCTTGTTGCTTCATTATTTTTTTTAGTGGGTATAGCGCTCATTTATGGAGTCGTTGGTACTCTTAATATGGCCGATTTGGCTGTTAAAATAAAATATATATCTTCTACAGATATTGTTTTGTTCGAAATAGGTGTTGCACTTTTAGGTATTGCTTTTTTGCTTAAAGCGGGTATGTGGCCGCTTAATTTTTGGTTGGTGCCAACTTACAGTGCAGTAGCAGCACCCGTTGGAGCTTCTTTTGCACTTTTGAGCAAGGTGGGTATTTATATTATTTTACGTTTAACGTTGCTATGGTTTAGTCCTGAAAGTGAATATTTTAACCATTTTGGTCATACGGTTTTGTTTTATGGTGGGCTTGCCACTATGATTGTTGGTTTTATTGGGGTATTGGCGAGTCAAGTTTTGGTGCGTTTGGCAGCTTATAGTGTCCTTGTCTCTTCTGGTACATTGTTGGCCGCGATCGGCATCGGCAATGCAGCACTGACAGCAGGTGCACTTTTTTATATTGTTTCTTCAACTTTAGCACTGGGAGCTTTTTTTCTTTTGGTAGAGTTGGTTGAGCGCTGTCAAGATGTGGCTGCTAATGTTCTTGCTGTCACAATGGAGGTTTATGGCGACGATGAAGAGGAGGAAGAAGATGAAGTTGGCACATATTTCCCTGTAACCTTGGCAATTCTTGGGGCTTGTTTTGGTATCTGTGCCATTTTGATTATTGGATTGCCACCTTTTTCTGGTTTTGTTGCTAAACTTATGATGTTCATGGCAATTTTAAACCATAGTAGAGAGGATTTTTTTGCCTCTCTTCCGGTTTACCAAGATTGGCTTTTTGTAGTTTTTGTCACCCTCTCTGGCTTTGCAGCTTTGATTGCACTGACACGAACGGGTATCCGAACTTTTTGGATTTCTCTTGAAGGTCGCGTTCCCCGTGTGCAGGTGATAGAATTTGCACCTATTGCCGTTCTTCTTGCCTTGTGTTTTCTTATAACAATTGTAGCCAGTCCTGTTAGTCATTATATGTCTGAAACCGCTAAGACTTTGTATGAACCTCAAAACTATATTGGGAGCGTTTTAACGGATTTTTCTCTCGAAAATAGGGAGATGAGTAAATGAATCGTTTTTATACTTCCCCTTTTTTCAGTGGTGGCATTGTCCTTATGTGGCTTATTTTAAATGGTTTTAGTTTAGGGCAATTGCTTTTAGGGATTTTAACCGCTTTGTTTTGTGGTTGGATGATACGGCTTCTGGAGCCAGAGAAGGCTGTTATTAAAAGCTGGAGTGCGGTTTTTCGTCTCGTTTTTCGAGTATTTATAGATTCTATATTCTCAAATGTTTCGGTGGCTTGGTTTGTTTTAACAAAAAGGTCTCGAGAGCAGAAATCTGGTTTTATTGTAGTACCTCTTCTGCTTCATAATCGCACTGCTTTGGCTATTTTAGCGTGCATCCTTTCGGCAACCCCTGGAACTGCTTGGGTTGCCTATAATAGTAAAAAGGGTGAACTTTTGCTTCATGTCTTAAATTTAAAAAATGGATATGATTACAAACAGTTGATCAAACAACGGTATGAGCAATTGCTTTTGGAGATTTTTTTATGAGTATGGTGATTCTTTATTGGGGGCTTTTCTTTTCACAGTTTTTTTTAAGTTTAGCGGTGATTTTCGCGCTGTTTCGGTTGATTCGTGGTCCACGGGCACAGGATAGAATTGTTGGTTTGGATGCCCTTTATATAACCACTATTCTTTTGTTTCTTACATTCGATATTCGTTCTGGAACAACCATTTATTTTGTCGCAGCTCTCATTATTGGGTTGTTGGGTCCTGTCTCGAGTATTGCTTTGGCGAAATTTCTCATGCGAGGGGAGATTATTGAATGAAAGATGATGTATCGCTTGTGGTTGCTATTGCTATCACGATTTTCTTAATATTAGGGTCGGGACTGACATTGATCGCAACAATAGGTTTGGTGCGTTTTTCCAATTTTTATAAGCGTTTGCATATGCTTTCAGTATGTACGAGTTGGGGCGTTGGTAGTATTCTTATTTCTTCATTTCTTTATTCAATATTTGTGGACCATTATTTTGTTTTTCATGAAGCGTTGCTGATGTTTTTTTTGTTTTTAACAGCGCCGATAGCTTCTATGTTGCTTTCACATACAGCAGCTTATCGACATCATTCAGAAGAACAGTCAGAAAAACCGCTGGCTCTTTTATTACACCAGACGGAGGAAAAGTTACCCACATCAGAAGGAACATCAAGAGATGAGAGCCAGCGCGGTTCTTGAAATGTAAGAACCTTCCTTATTCTGTGCTTTTTTCTTCTACACAGTGGATGGGCTTTTCTTCTTTTGGATCATTAATAAGATCGTAAAATATGGCTTCATTTTTGGTTATCCACCAAATGTATTGACCACCCACATATTTTCCTCCAGAAGCGGCAATTACATTAGAACCAACGATGCGCTTACCGTTCCATTTTAAATCAACAAGCGCAATATTGCCAGCATTATGATAAGTTGCTTCAACATGCTCTTTGCTTGTTCCCATATCGCATTGATAGGAGACGGTCTCTGTTGTTGGTTCTGGATCATCTGGTACTTTAATGACTAAAGAACTTGCTAATGCATTAATTGAACCGAGGAGGAACACACTTAAAGTAATGAAAAATTGTTTAGTAAAAGAAATTTTTTTCATAATATTTCCCGTGTTATTTAAAATAATAATGTTGACTCATCTTTACAGAGGATAGGTTTTTTTTCTTCTGGATCCTGAGCAAGGTCATAAAGCGTGACTTCTTTGTTCTTCTCCCACCAGATATACTGAGCTCCTGCAAATTTTGCTCCTGTCGCAGCGATGACATTAGCAGCAATGACACGATCACCGTTCCATTTGAAATCAACCAACGAAATATTGTCAGCATTAAGATAGACTGCCTCAACGCGCTCTTTACCTGTTTCAGTATCACACTGATAGGTAATGATCTCTGTTTTGGGCTCTGGATTGTCTGGTACTTCAATGATTAAAGAACCAGCTAAGCTATTGTTTGAGCTGAAGAGTGATAAACTTAAAGCGGTGAAAAATCCTAAAATGTGCAAAGTTTTTTTCATGATGCTTCCCTATATTCCTAATATTGTGCACAAAGAATAATTTGACTGATACGATGGTGTCTACGGCAGGATTCGAACCTGCGACCCCAGGATTCATACCACTTCGATTTTCACCGCCAGCCTTATCGGCTGTTTGTGGTCTGGACTGTCTCTTCACCTTGAAGCTTTTGCTCTTTAGGTGCTGCCCGTTCAGTCTCTACACCTTTCTCTCATTTGAAGAGAGACTTGGCTCGGGATTGGCATATAGTCGCCCATGAAGCTTTCCCCGAATTTGAGCAGATTCACTTTGAGGATTTCTCCTCAAAGTGCCCAATTTCTTTAGGAATCCTGTGCTCTATCCTACTGAGCTACGCAGACATCATCATATTTAATCTTTAATAGAAGTATAAAAACGAATCAATTATATTCAATATGAATTAACGAATTTCTGTTAATTTTTGTTCCAAAAAGGATAAAACTGCATCTGGTGAAACATTTTTTGCAATAAATGATTGGCCAAGTCCGCGCGTTAAGATGAAGGTCAAATTATTTTGTAAAACTTTTTTATCTTGGGCAATGAGAGTCATTAAAGTTTCAGCATCTGGTAGACACCCTGGGATATCCTTTAATTGTGTAGGTAATCCTATTGCTTTAAGGTGTGCTTCAACGCGTTGTGTAAGCGTGGGGCTTATTAAATTTAATTGAGCAGAAAATTGATGCGCTAGAATCATTCCAATTGCTACAGCTTCACCGTGAATTAAACGCTTTGAGTCATAAGCGGTTACTGTTTCAAGCATGTGTCCAAATGTATGGCCGAGATTTAAGAGTGCGCGCTCTCCTGTTTCGTGTTCGTCACGTGCTACAATGGCAGCTTTAAATTGGCATGAGCGGACAATGGCCTCTGTTCGCATAGGGCCATTAGAAAAGACTTCTTGTCCATTTTTTTCAAGCCATTCAAAAAAATCAGGCTGGTTAATGAGTCCATATTTGACCATTTCCGCGTAACCAGCACGAAATTCGCGCAGTGATAGGGTATCAAGGACACAGGTGTCAGCAATAACGCATTGCGGTTGAAAAAAAGCACCAATAAGATTTTTGCCATATCGGCTGTTGATGCCTGTTTTTCCACCAACAGAGGAATCAATTTGTGCAAGAAGCGTTGTGGGCATTTGAATGAAGTTCATACCACGGCGGATTATACTTGCAGCAAATCCTGCTAAATCGCCAATGACACCACCGCCAAAAGCAATAACACAGTCGCCTCTTTCTAAACGCGCGGCAAGAATTTGATCGATAACAACTTGCAGGGTTGAAAATGATTTTGATTGTTCTCCCGCTTCTACAATAATAGGGACAGTATGAATTTTATTTTTTGTTAACTCTGCTTGTAATATCTCCAAATGAAGGGACGCGACATTTGTATCTGTAACAAGTGCCAAGCGCGTTGGAAGAGGATCTTTTTTGTTAAGAGCATGTTTAATCTGTGAAGCAGCTTGTGCAATTAGACCCGGACCAATGATGATATCGTAACAGTGTTTGTCCAGTTTAACAGTGACGGTTTTGGTTTGCATGCTGGTTATCCCTATTGTTAATTTCTGTGTATAGGTAGTGCTGTACGGATCGTATAACATTTTGTGCTACGGTATGACGGCTTTCTTTATGACTGTTAATTGTTAAGTTTGCCTTTTCATAGATAGGATAACGCTGTTCCATGAGTTTTTGCATGGTTTCTTTAGGATTGGCTGTTTGAAGCAGGGGACGTGTCGGGTGCTTTGAGACACGTTGCATGAGGATATCAAGATCGACTTTTAGCCATATAGATATACCATTTTTGTGAATGGCTTTTCGGATATTTTCATTTATGTAGGCACCACCACCTGTTGCTAAAATAAGGGGACTTTTTTTCATGAGGTTTAGAATAACACGCTGTTCAAGAGCACGAAATTCTGATTCACCATAAATTTCAAAGAGTTCCGTGATTGTCATTTGTGCAGCTTTTTCAATTTCTTGGTCAGAATCATAAAAGGGTAAACGAAGCATGGTGGCGACGCGTTTTCCGATCACTGATTTGCCTGCCCCCATAAGGCCAACAAGGACAAGTGCTCTTTTATCAAGGGACGATAAGAGCTGATTCTTTATTTGTGTTATGGGGATTCGTTTTGGTCGATTGCTTTTCATAACTTTATTTCGGCATTTATCCATCTTAAAGTCAATTCCTGTTAATCTTTGTGAGGCATTATACGAGATAGAATATTTTTGGGTAGGTTATTGTCTTATGCCAACATTGACTAGATTTTTGATGATTCTTTTCATTTTGTTTTCTGTTCTTTTCATTATAATGGGTGCTCTTGTGGTTTGGGTTGAACCAGTAACTGTGGATATGTACATTGATGTTCCCTTGGATTCATGGAATCTTTCTACGGAAGTGAATCAATGAAATGAAAAGTGGTGCTGTGATAGATCATTTTCTTGAGATGATGAGCGCGGAGAGAGGGGCTTCACCTCATACACTTGCGGCTTATCAGCATGATTTGCAGTGGGCACAAGACGAATTGTCTTCACACTCTGTTTCGCTTTTTTCAGCACAAAAAGAAGATTTAATTACCCTTTTGTCGCTTATGCATACTTTTGGTTTTGCGGCATCGTCGCAAGCGCGCCGTTTATCGACTTTGCGACAGTTTTATCAATTTCTTTATGCTGAAGGGTTGAGAGCAGATGATCCCTCTCATGATATTGATGCACCTCGTCAGGGGCGTCCTTTGCCCAAAATCATGAGTGAAGATGCAGTGATAAAATTGCTTGATTTGGCACAGTTAGAAGTCAATCAAGCAGATTATGGGTCCAAAGAGTATTTCCGTGCACTGCGTCTTCAGCTATTGATTGAAATGCTGTATGCAACGGGATTACGCATCAGTGAGTTGGTGAGTCTGCCGGTTCAGTCTGTTCGAAGGAAGGAGTACAGCGTTTTGGTTCGTGGTAAGGGCAAAAAAGAACGAATGGTGCTGTTATCAAAAAAAGCATGCCAAGTTCTTTCACAGTGGTTAAACTTGCGTGATCAGGGAAAGGGTGCTACGAGTTCTTATCTTTTTCCCGCGCATTCCGAGACAGGATATATTGCTCGTCAAGTCGTTGCGCGGGAGTTGAAAAATCTCGCTAGAAGAGCAGGAATAGAAAGTGATAGCTTTTCTCCCCATGTGTTGCGTCATGCTTTTGCTAGTCATCTTTTGCAAAATGGTGCTGATTTGCGTGCCGTTCAACATTTGTTAGGTCACTCTGATATTGCTACTACTCAGATTTATACCCATGTGTTGGAAGAGGGACTTTATCGTTTAGTCAATGAGCATCATCCACTTGCCGATGAGCAAAAGGCTCGTTAAAGAAAAGGTGATGTTTTTGAAAAAGACTTTATAAAGCAAATTATAAGTGTATAAGTGACACTGAATGAGTTGACACAAATGTATAATTATCTTGATTTTGAAAAACCAGTTGCTGATCTTGATGGGAAAATTCTTGAATTAAAAAAAATTTCTCAGGAAAAAGGCAGTCTTAATATGAGCGATGAGATTGCTCGCCTTGAAACGCGTTCCCAAACAGTGTTGCGCGATATTTATAAAAAATTATCGCCGTGGCAAAAAACACAAGTCGCTCGTCATCCTAATCGTCCCCATTTTATGGACTATTCTAAACGCCTATTGAGTGATGTTACGCCTTTGGCCGGAGATCGCAAGTTTGCTGAAGATGAGGCTATTCAAGCGGGGTTTGCACGCTTTAAAGGTGAGGCCGTTGCTTATATCGGTCAAGAGAAAGGTTATGACACGCAAACACGTTTGCGCTATAATTTTGGTTCTGCACGTCCAGAAGGCTATCGTAAAGCTGTACGTATTATGGAAATGGCTGATCGTTTTGGTTTGCCACTTCTCACTTTTGTTGATACGGCAGGCGCTTATCCTGGTGTGAGTGCTGAAGAACGGGGGCAGGCAGAAGCAATTGCCCAATCAACAGCTACAACTTTGCGTTTGAAAGTTCCTGTAGTTTCCGTTGTTATTGGAGAAGGCGGTTCTGGAGGGGCGATAGCAATCGCGGCTGCCAATAAAGTTTATATGTTGGAGCACGCAATTTACTCTGTTATTTCACCAGAAGGAGCAGCTTCTATTTTATGGCGTGATCCAGCTCGTGCGAAAGATGCTGCAATGAATATGCGTATTACCGCTCAAGATTTATATCGCTTAAAGATTATTGATGGCATTATTTCGGAACCTTTAGGGGGAGCACATCGTGGCAAAGAGATTGCCATTGATGCAACGGGTGATGTTATTTCAGAGGCTTTAAAAGCTATGGCTGGAAAAGATGGGGAAGCCCTTAAACAAGAGCGAAGGGAAAAATATCTTCAAATTGGTCGATCTCTAACATAGGTTATTTTTGTGAGGGGTGTTGGATTGGAGTTTTATTCGATGACATTTAGCAGATTCCTCGCTGTGTGCATGTTGTTTGTAATGGGAATATTGACGGCATGTGAAGGAAGATTACCAGCTTCTATTCGTGCTAAGGTTGAGCAGCCGTTGCCGCAAGAAATCCAGAATAGAATGGCTTTGTACGATATTGATCCTTATGCACCAATTGTAATGCGATTTTTCAAGGAAGAAAATCTTGCTGAAGTTTGGAAACAATCTCGTTCAGGACCTTTTATCTTGGTTGCTCGCTATGGCATTTGCAAATGGTCTGGTAAGCTTGGACCTAAATATAAAGAAGGGGATCTTCAGACACCAGAGGGTTTTTATACTATTAGCGCAAACCAAATGAATCCTTATTCAAAATATTATCTTTCTTTTAATATAGGATTTCCTAACCTTTATGATCAAGAAAATGGTCGCACAGGAAGCAATCTTATGGTGCATGGTTCTTGCTTTTCCGCAGGTTGTTATTCTATGAGTGATAAGAACATGGCTCAGATTTATGCGTTTGCACGGGATGCTTTTAAAGGAGGACAAAGAGAGTTTCAGTTACAGGCTTTTCCTTTCCGCATGACCGAGGATAATATGTCACGTCATAGCAAAGATCCTCATTATCAATTCTGGGTTATGCTTAAGAAAGGTTATGATTTTTTTGAAAAAAATCGTCAACCTCCAACTGTTGAGGTTTATGGAAAACGTTACGTTTTTAATCGCGATATTGATAAAACTTCAGTTTCTCGAATGCCGTGAGTGTTATTATATTCTATTGCACTGTAACACTATCACTTAATAATGGCGATACAGGATATGCAAAAACTTTGCACATAAGGTGTTTAAGTGAGTAGTCAATATTTTAAAGCGCAGAGTTTTTTCATAGAGCCTTATGTAAGTAAATCAGATGAAGTGGGAAGCCAAGAGGAATTTTCTCAAAGAAGTTGGATTGTTTGCACATCGGCACTGGTGTCAATCTTCGTTTTTAGTGAAGAGTAAGTTAACATGGAATGTGCCTCTCTTTTTATTTCTTTCAAAGAGTTTTATTCTTTTATGCTGTAAAATATTGTCTTGTCGTGCTGTTATATAAGATACATTCACATATTTTAAAATGCGATATTGCCTCTGTCTGATTTTGGTTTTTTCTTAACAGGGATTTTTATTTCAATTAGCTTGAATAAATATAGAGTTGAGCAGAATATTTTAGAACCAAGAATTTGGCCAATCTGTCTGTGAAATGAATCACATGAAGTGGTTTGCAGATGAAGCGCATTTAGAGAGAAAACAATCTGTTTACAGATTGATGGATATTGAAAATTTTTATCATAACAATTTGATTTATAATGATAGTTTATAATTTTTCAGTTTGAATTAGGGACTAAATATCATAAGATCCTTTTATCTTAAAATTTGTTTATGGTGAATCAATCGAAACCATTTTTTGCACGCCATAAAATTGGATTGGCATGTGAATAAAATTTTTAAAGAAAGGAGTACAGATAGTTCTCATGAGTACTCTAAAGTGCCAAGTTTTTTCAAAACATTTTTAACTGGCAAAAGTATGAGGCGATCAGTTTACATATTTATAGAGTAAAGATGGAGAATGGGCCTTATACATTTCATGGAGAATTTTGTATTATATTATTTATGGGTAGCGTCTTGAAATAGGAATAATGCGTATTGAGAGACGGTGTTTTTAAACGAGTGCGTGAATTCGTGATACAATGGTATTCTATTTTGTGTGAGGGCGACGATTTTACAGATAAGGGTAATATGTTAGCGCTGGAGTGTTTTAATAGATAGTCATTTTCCGGCATGTGATTTTGTAAGAGAGCTAAAAAGTTTCAATTGTGGTAGTCTATGGGGATTTTGCCGCTCAGTGAAAAGGTACGAATAATTTTATGAGAGGCATTATTGTGCAGAAAGCATTGTTAAAAATGTGTATTTTCTTATTTTTTATTCCATTATGTTAATAAACTTGAATAGAAATATTTATGAAAGTTTTTTATAAATTTATAACATATTGATTATAAAGATAATTTAGTGTTATTCAACTTGAATTAGAACCCTGAATACCGTAAGATTCCACATTTCAAAGCTGTTGCATGTTGAATAAATTAAAACCATTTGCTTGCACATTACAAGCGAGGATTGCTGCGTGGGTGAAATTGTACAAGAAAGACTAAAATGCTTTTTACAAACCGTTTCAAGTGCCAAAAGCTATTTCAACATTGGGAATTAGCAAAGTGTGTAATGATGTGCCGGTTTGCTCCTTTAAAAACATAAAGATGGTGGTGTCAATGAATTTAATGCTATATCATTGAAGAGGAGAAAAAATTAAAATTTTATTCCTAGAATGACCAGAGGATTTTCTAAGAGAGCTGTTTTGTCTGCAGTATCTATTGCTGGTTTATTAAAAAAAGCATTGAGGAGTTTTTGTATAGCTTCTTTTTCAACACCATCGGCAATGATGACGAAACGTGTTTGTTTTATTCCTTTTGGCCATGCTGGCAATCTTATGGGAGGGTGAAAAAATGTTTGTACGCCATGTAATACGAGTGGGCGATAAGGGTCATCACGCAATGCGATAATTGCTTTAATACGTAATAATTTTGTACCATAACGCTCTTGTAGGAGATCTAAAAAGGCTTCAATTGTGGCGTAATCAACAGGACCCTCACAGTTTAGTGAAAAGGTACGAATGGTTTTATGGGGGGTATGATCATGCGGGGTAGTCGTAAGATTTTGTTTAAGTTTTGTATTTTCTACTTTTTCAGCCCATAATGTGTTATTTATTAATAGATTTGAACAGAAATCTTCAGAATGGGCGTCAATGATTTGTGCTGTAGGATTCATTGTTTTAAGTGTGCTAAGGAGTGTATCTGAAAGCGTTTGTGGGTCTCTAAGATCTGTTTTGGTGAGAATGATTTTATCAGCAAATATTAATTGTTTATATATTTCAGGATAGCGCTCACATATGGAAAGCGGGCTTAATGTATCAAATGTTGCAAGAACAGCATTTATGGACAATGTTTGAATAAACAACGGGTGGCTTAAAAGTATTTGTAAAATAGGGGCGGGATCAGCCATCCCTGTGGTTTCAATGATAATATGATGGAGTTGTTTGATCTGTCCTGTCTGAACGCGATTTATTAAATCAATTAATGTGTCGATGAGATCACTGCGTAAATTGCAGCATAAGCAGCCATTGGCAAGCTCAATAATTCCTTCTGTCGTTTTTTCAACCAGAAGGTGGTCAATACTGATTTCGCCGAATTCATTGATGATAACAGCACATTCTGTTAAAAGAGGGTCTTGTAGCATACGGTTGAGCAAAGTTGTTTTGCCAGAGCCTAAAAAACCTGTAATAAGTGTGAGGGGGATGCGCTTTATTTTCATGTTAATCATCAATCATAGTTTTGTTTTTAAAAAATATATCTCAGTATGTCTAACCAATTTATAATGGTGTCCGTGAGGGATATAATGGTTAATCCCCCATGAAATCCATTGTACCACTATCTTTACGCTTATAAAGGTAGGTGCACGTGGGTATATCATACACTTTTTAGCGTCAATGTTACGATAATTCTTAGTTCTTGAAAGGACTTATAGGAAGAATTTTTATTCTTTGTTTTAATTATTTTATCTACATGTTTATCCACCTTGTGGTGGCAAGAAACTGGTTTTTATTGCTTCAACAAATACAGATTTGAAATGAGAGAATCTTACAATACTTGTGGTTCTGACATAAGGTACAAAATAATTAATTATCATTATAAATCAAAGTATTATAATTAATTTTAGATTATGATTTATGGTTTTTTATAGAATGGTTTGCGTGCCTTTTATACGGAATATAGGGTTTTCTTAGTGGTTTTACTGTCATTTTAGGTGTTTGTGGCGTACGAATGAGATGTACTAATAAAGGATGAGAAAAAGAAGGTGGAGCAGTGATAAAAGGTGAGGTGAGAATAATATTTCCTTGATCATCATATGAATTTGCATGCATTTTTATGGCTTCAGGTGTGCATGTTTGTTGTCTCATATTGTTGGCTTGTGTTATGTTGCTCCCATAAGGTTTTAATGTTGCTAGTGTTAATTGGGGGTTTCCTTGGTGCAAAAATCCTGTTTCAAGAAGTTGTGCAGCTTTTTCTTCTCTTTCACTTATGTTGTTAGCCCCTAGAATGACAGCAATAATTGTACGTTTATTGCGGGTGGCTGAGGCAACAAGATTAAAACCAGAGGCACAAATAAAGCCTGTTTTCATACCGTCTATCCCATAAAAACGGCCAATGAGGTTGTTTGAGTTATGTTGGATTTTTCGATTATTACCAAAATCAATGGCTGGAATAGAAAAATAATGAGCATATTGTGGAAATTCTCGACGTATTTGAACGGCTAAAAGAGCAATATCGCGTGCCGTGGAGTAGTTTTGAGGATCTGGTAAACCACTTGCGTTCGCAAAATGGGTGCCAAACATGCCTAAACGTTTAGCTTCGCTATTCATTTTACGTACAAAATCTTTCTGTGAACCCGCAATAGCTTCACTCATGGCAATGGCTAAATCATTGGTAGATTTAACCATGGTAATACTTAAGGCTGTATCAAGTGTGAGTACAGAACCAGCTTTATAGCCTGAACGATATGAGGGAGCTTTTGCGGCGTATTCGCTGATGGTGATATGTTTGTTTGGTGAAACTTCCCCTCGGCTCATGGCACGAAAAATAACATAAGCAGTCATTAATTTTGTCAAGGAAGCAGGATACCAACGCTCAAAAGCTTGATTATGTTTTAAGATACGCTTCGTTGTAACATCAACAGAAATAAAAGGCTGCGCTAGAGCAACAGCGCTGGATAAACTCAAAATCACAGAAAAAAATAAATTATAGAAGAGACGTTGCATTAATTTAAATCTAGTTCCCTCTTATTCGTTATTTAGAATTGTTTTAATGTAGCACACAAAGCTTTTAAGTCTAGGATAGGGAGGAAAGATGGTTAATTGCTGTATCCGTTGTGTATGTGGGATAAAAAACAACACTCATTTTTATTTTCCCCTTGAATTTGGTTTGATGACTTAAGTATCTCAAGAAATACTTTTTAAATAATGAAGATTGTACAAGATTTCAGATTCTTGGGGGATTGATGTTTCTCAGGAAGGAACGAATCTGCATAATCATACATTTTTCTTGCTTTCCTATTAGGACAGCCCTTGGTATTTGAGATGGTTCGTAAAAAGTATTTTAATCTTTTCTTGTATCGTTTTATTCACACGAGGTATCCCCGTTTGTAATGTGCAAGAAAATAATTCTAATTGATTCAACCTAGAGTAGATTTGAAATGAGAAAATCTTACGGTATTCAGGGTTCTCATTCAAGTTGAATAACGCTAAAATATCCTTATAAATCAATGAGATGTAAGTTATTTAAATGATTTTAAAGAGAGGAAGAATTCTTTTTCAAAAAAATTTACACATTGATTATTTCTTATCATGTACATGTGTTTTATAATTTTGAATTAGAAAGTTTGAAGTATCTTTCTTATATTTTTGTTTCCTATACTCCGCTCAATATACAAAGTGATGCATTATTCTTATCAATCAGTGCATTGTTTCATGATGATTTAGTTTTTGAAGTTTCTGAACAGCGTATGGTGGCATAGGAGGAGGGGTAGGATCTTGAGCTGCTAAGAGAAGCAGTTCATCACACGCTTTTTCAGTTTTTTGGACAAGTTGATCTAGAAAATCACGTTTGCTTAAACCAGCCTCTATCGGGGGAAGAATACGGACACGAATTGTTCCAGGATAGCGGCGAAAATTATTGCGTGGCCAATATAAACCCGCATTATGTGCAATAGGAACAACTTGAAGTCCTAATTCATTATAGAGCGCGACAATTCCTGACTTATAATCTGGTTCTTGACCGGGTTGTCGGCGTGTTCCTTCGGGAAAAATCAAGATTTGGCGCCCTTGTTTTACTTTCTCTTTTGCTTTTTGTATAATCATTTTTAAGGCTTTGATGGGTGTTGTGCGGTTAATGGGGATAATTTGCGTTTTTGCCATATACCAGCCAAACAATGGAATCCACATCAATTCACGTTTTAAAATGAGAGTGGGATCATCAAAATAGGGAACAAGACTGAAAGTTTCCCAAGCCGATTGATGCTTTGGAGCAATGATGTAGGGTCCTTTGGGAAGATTTTCTAAACCTTCAATCTCATAACTTGTGCCTGCGATGTATTTTTGCAAAAAGAGAGTAACGCGCGCCCATGTTTTAGGGACAATCCATGCCTTTTTGCGGGGCATTAAAAAATAAACGGGAGCGTAAAGAATCATTTGTATGAAAGTTGTTGTATAAAAAGCGAACGTAAAAAGAATAGAACGAAGGATAAGCACTACATTTTCCATTTTATATCTATAAGAAGACTTCGTATATAATATAATTCACATGAGAAAACATCTTCTTTATATTTTTTCAAGCATCTATTTTTCGGTAACTCATTTTCCGATATTTAAAAACAGAAGGAAAGAGGTTGATGGAATTACAAAAAGATAAACTTTTTATTCCACGGATTTTATCTATTGCGGGAACAGATCCTTCTGGTGGCGCTGGAATGCAGGCGGATTTGAAGGTTTTTTCAGTTATGAAAACTTATGGTATGAGTGTGGTTACAGCTGTTGTTGCACAAAATACTCAGGGTGTGCGTTCTTTTCAGGCATTAGATGCTTCTTTTGTTGCAGATCAAATTGATTCTGTTTTTGAGGATATCCATGTTGATGCTGTTAAAATTGGTATGGTTGCAAATGCTCAGATTGCACAGGTTATTGCAGAACGTCTTGCTTATCATAAAGCGCGTTTCATTGTTTTTGATCCGGTTATGGTTGCAAAAAGTGGTGATGTTCTTTTAAAGTCTGATGCAATTGAAATTATGCGTGATGTTCTTGTGCCGATGTCAACTTTGATCACGCCAAATTTGCCTGAAGCTGCATTGTTATTGGGATGTGAAGTGCAATGGTCTTTAGAGACTATGTATCAATATGCTCCACGACTTTTGGCGCTAGGGTGTCATGCAGTTTTGTTAAAAGGGGGACATTTGAATACGCTTACCAGAAATAGTACAGAAAATTACGATTGTTCTAGTCCAGATCTTTATTGTGATTGTGAAAACCTTGTTATACTTGAAGCCTCTCGTCTTTCAACCACTCATGATCATGGGACAGGGTGTACCATTTCTGCTGCCATTGCAGCTCTGTTACCTACCCAACCTTTGGATTGCGCTGTTAAACAAGCAAAAGATTATTTGCATGGCGCTTTAACTGCTTCAAATGCTTTAAAAGTAGGGAAAGGGCGAGGGCCGCTTCATCATTTTTATGCATTATGGAAAGATTAATACAACAATTGATAGTGAAAAATCTTCACTCTATGAATTTGTTTCGTCATTATATGCTGTTTTGGACTTATGACTATAAGTGTTAGCGCATTGTAGCTTAACAGTTATTTTGTATTAAGAAGGATGAGAAAAAAATGTTATAATTTGTTTCTTTTATATATTTTTTACGATTAATCTATCCTGTTTCAGAGGCAATTTTGAGTATAAAAAAAGAGAGAGAAAGGAATTGTAAAATCAGGATTTGATAGAAAAAAGGATAGAGGGAAAGACCAATATTAAAGCTGGCTGATCCCACTATATTTGCTGTTTCTTATATTGGTGGCAAAACAGGATGAGCCAAAATCGTTATCAAAATTATTGAAGATATCTAACATTTACAGAGTTTTTTGTCGGCATGGATAGGGTTTTCTAAATAGAAATTGATACTTTCTGATGGAATTATCAATGATCTTTCAGGTGATGTGGTAAATTTTTTTCGGATATTACAACGTCATTATCCTTTTTATGGAACTGCTTTATGGAATTATTGGCGTTTCAGATGAGTAGCCATGAGGAGTTTCAATATTTAATACAGCAAGATCTAGAAACTTTCACGCATTTAGAGCGGGTTTTAAGGTTTTTATATTTATAGTGATTAAATTTTAGCGAGAAGATAGTCGATCGTACAATCGGAGTTTCAATAGACCTGTAGCGTATGGTTTAATCTTTTCAAAATTGAATTTTTATTCTGTTGTTTAGCAGATGTTACCATTAAACATTTAAAATGGCCTGATTTTATTGTGCGCTATGACGGTTTCAACACCTTATGTTACCTTATCTTGATTAAAGTTATGTTCCTCATGTAAAATAGAATGCACTTATATTGTTAATTCACATGTTTATTTTAAAGAGATTTCTCTCAAGGTGTGTAACGTCCATTTTATAATAATGTTCGTGAATGGTCTAAAGCCTCTATGAAGTGTATAAAACTATTATGCTTCCCATTTTTACGTTTTCAAGGTGAAAGGGGTCCCCCCCTATACTATTTTAGCTCCCAATGTTGCGATAATCTTTGGTATTTCAGAGCGTTCAGAAGAAGAGTTTTTATTCCTTTCTTCAAGTGAATTTTATCGATACGTCAATTTTGCCTGTTATGCGTGAGAAGATGATTGTGAGTGATTTTAATGTATAGAGATTTGAAATGAGATAGTCCTATGATATTTGAGACGCTTGCTCAATATGAATAATTATAAATTATCTTTATAAATCAAGTTGTTAATTTATTTTTGTGTTGAAGATTATTCTGGATAAGAATTTGTTCAAGCAAGAGGATTACCAAATGATGTCAACGCTGTTTACACAAGTACAAGGGAAAATTTCTTTTGTCTTTCAAATGATGTGCTAGAAATCCCAAAAACTTAATTCACTCTACATAATAGGTGAAAATAGTTTATTTCGTGTAAAAATAATACAATTAGCGTGAGAGATTTCTCATCATCAACTGTGATATAAAAAAGAAACAATACACATAAAGGACCTTTAAATGATCTTTGAAAGTTTTTTTAAGCTCCTTTGGTTATTTTATAAAGCGAAAATTTTTTCTATTAATTAACTAACAGACTAACCATCTAACAAACTATGATGCAACTGTCGTTCTAAATATTTGCTTTCGAGTTCTTCATAATTATCAGTAACAAACAGTAGATTATTGATCATATAAAAAATTTACACTTATTCAACTTAGATTTGTGATAGATATCTTTATTTAAGACAAAGTAAGAAAATAAGAAAATTTGAGTGAGTCATTTAAAACAATTATATTTGTAATGATTTTAGCTTTTCACTATCAGTAGTAAAGGGGATTGGCCAAGCTTCCTTGGTTGTATCGATTGCTTGATCATATTTGAGCTCTGCTGAAAATAATAAATTCTTTTAGTTGATGAGCAAAAAAGAATTCATCACTCAATGATCATGTGTTTATTGGAATAAATTTTAAATTCACCAAAGTTTGTAAAGCCCAATTTTTTATAAATGCCAATTCCCTCGTGAGAGGCTTGCATACCAATAACATGACATTTCTTTCTTTTTAAATGCTCAATAGCAATTTTTGTCATGAATGACCCAACACCTCTTTTCTGAAAATCTGGATTGGTGACAATATCATACACTCCACCAACTCCATCTGCTTTAATACAAAAACATATTGCTACAGGATTGTTATTTATATAACCAACGAACATCTCTACAACAGAGTCTTTATTTATAACAACGGCCTATTGTTTCATAAAATATAACTGCTTCTTCATCAAAAGGCTCGAAGACTGATGCCATAACATTTCCATAATCTCTAAAATCTTGAAGTGATTCAACTTCCTTGATTTTGAAGTTATCCGGCATAGAAGTAACATGTGAGTCTATATCTTGCGCTAAAGCTGCCATGCCTACCTCTGTTTCAACATGCTCTAAGCTAATAGATAAGAGAACTTCATCAACTTTATAATGAGACGAATGAGGTCCAACCCACCAAGCTAAAGGTAGTTTCTGCGCATTACAAGAAAGCGATTATAGATTTTGCCTGCTCTACAGGTATAGTTTCTTGTAAATTTTTAGCAGAGATAATATTGAATGTATCTGAAGCAAATGTTGAATTAATAGAAGAAACGCCATTTTAAAAATCAACAACCTTTATTTTAGGGCACAATTTTGGTAAAAAACGTACTTTTGAACAAAAATTATTCTCTAATGATAAGTCAATTTTTGATTTGTTTAACATTTGTTTTTCTTGTTATTGCTCATCATTTCTAATTAATCTTTTATACGGGGGCTGTAAAAAAATCCGTCTAAGTTAAAAATTATTATCTTAGATCTAAGCCCCAATCCAATAGATGCTTCACAAGTAGAATTCGGTATCATATCAAAAAACACAATAAAGTCAATAGTTTGTGTGCAATTATTTTATATGAATCCACTCAAGAATCCATCTTTTTATGCATGATTCATTTGACCATTTTTTATATAAGATTGCCATGTATGAATAGACCATAAAAAGCAAATCATAATGTAAATATTATAACGCATGTAAACGTTCATATGAAATGAAAAGCAGTTATCATTCATAACAGTTCATAAATTTTATGATACGTTTTTATCACAGCACAAATCGCATACGTTTAAAGATCCCATCTTGTTTTAAAGATTGGATTGTTAATCACATGATAAAAACATAAAATTACAGTTCTCAAAATTAGAAGCGTAAAATAGAGAGCTGTCATAACAGCATCATCATAACAGCGAACATTTTAAAGATTGCATAAAAGGATTAAGGACAAGATCGCTTTTAAAACGCTGTCTAAAAGTTTAGAAAACGATAAAGAGGTCTTTTATATCTTATGAAATCAAAAGCCTTTTAATGAATAGATTGCAGGCTAGTTTTGAAGAACGGAACTATTCGCTTCCATAAAAAAATGGAGGCAAATAATGCCATGGCAGTAGAATTACTATCTACTTTAGATTTGGTACTAAAAACGTTTTAAAAGTTACCATTTAAAAGTACAGAGCACAAATATAGAGCGATTAATTTGCAAAGAAGTTCTGTTTAAAAGAAACTTATGAAAGCCTTTCTAAATGAACGTTTAAACGTTTGAAACTGATGTTTAATAACAGTTTTTAAAGCCTTTCGTTTGATAAAAGCGGTTATTTATTTGTCTTATGAGAGATTGTTTTGAAAACCAATACTCGTAAATGTAAAAAACGAGTTTTGTTAAAGCTAACAAGCGTTTTGATTTTATAGAATGCGTTATTTGAATTCACTCAGCTCGATTTTGAGCTTAGTATATTGAAACGTTTTAAAAGAAGCATTTTGATCATGGGCTTTGTTTTAAATAAATCTCTTTAAGATAAAGACATTATGATTGATATATTTAATGGCGACAAAAAGCATTTATAGGCTCTCTCATTCAAATGAGTGATTAAAGATCATACGCATCATTTACATTCCTTTTGATAAGTTTTCATATCTCTCATAGAGCGCTTGCAATATGATACGTTTTGTATATATGCATTCATTACTCCATTGTGGATGATTCATTTTAATCAATAAAAAACGCTATTTGAAAGCCGCGTCATATCACTTGGCACGGCTTTTTTTTATTTTACTCTCTCTTTTATGATATGTTTATAGCAATGCATTTTATATGCGTTTATAACCATAAAGAATGCACGCCCCCCATGACCCTTTTTATTCTGTTTTATCAGATATATTGACAACATTATCCCTGTCATAAACCTCACAATTTTTTGGAACCAACCTTACTTTGCTTTTTTTATTGATTTTTGCATTGCCATAAGCACGCCCCCAGATCGTTGCACAATATGAGATTTTAGCATTGCCATAAACAGAGCCATAAATCTCACAAGAGCCACTCACACAAGCATTTCCATAAACCTTGCCATAAATTTTTGCACGACCATTAATAACAGCATAATTATAAACTTTTGCATGGCTATAAATGCAAGCAGAGCCAGAAACCTTGGCATGACCATAGACGCGTGCATAACTAAAAACCGTAGCATCATAAGAAACATGCGCATGGTCATAAATATGAGCATCAGCAAGAATGCGGGCACTACCATTCACATGAGCATACCCATAAACATTGCCATAAACATGAGCATTGCTATAGACAAAAGCATGGTCATAAACTTTAGCATATTGAGAGATAAAAGCTTTTCCATAGACCTCAGCATTGCCATAAACTTGACCACAGACTTGAGAAAAATGGCGTATTTTTGCATTTTCATACACTCTTGCATGACCATAGACACAAGCCTCATCATACACCCAGCAATTACCATCATGGGATAGGTTAACTTCCTTTTCAATAAAGCCGCCTAAAGACCCCGCCTGTACATCATCAAAATCTTTTAAAGCTTTAATGCGATAAAGGTTTATAATATTTCGAGTAAGAGCATGTTTGATTTTTTTGATTTCACTGGTTAATTCGTATTTTTTGCACATAGAGATACCCTCACAATTTAATGTGATAAATATTTGGTAAAATTTGAAATGAGATGTTTAAAGAAGGGCGCCCCCGCCGCGCCCGCGCGTCTTTACGCAGCGTTATTTTCAATAATCTTTACAACGGTATCGTTTTCATAAATTTCACAATCTTCAGGAATTCCATATGCATAATAAAAGTTTTGTTTGACATATGAATAACCATCTCTTTTTAACCTTGCATTGCCATGTACCAAACCTCTAATGGTGTGATAACCAGTCACTTTTGCATTCCCATAAACAGAACCATAGACCTTAACATACCCACCCACGCTAGCATTGCCATAAACCTTGCCATAAATTTTAGCAGCGCCACTGATAACAGCATGATCATAAACTACCGCCTTGCTATGAATACGAGCATTTCCTGATAATTTTGCATTGCCATAAACCTTGCCATAAATTTTAGCAGCGCCACTGATAACAGCATGATCATAAACTACCGCCTTGCTATGAATACGAGCATTTCCTGATAATTTTGCATTGCCATAAACCCTTGCATATTGATAAACCCCCACCTTATCAGAAAGATGCGCATTGCCATAAACAAAACCACCAATGGCAGCATTGCCATATACCCTTGCATTTTCATAAACACGACCAGATTTTACAACACAAGCATTATCATAAACCCAGCAATTGCCATCATGAGAGAGGTTATCTTCCTTTTCAATAAAGCCCCCTAAAGTACCTGCTTTAACATCAGCAAAGTCTTTTAATGCTTTAATGCGATAAAGGGTATGATTATTAATTACACGCGTTTCATTTGTGAGTGCAAACTTCTTTTGCATGAGCACAATTCCTTTATAGAGATTTAAATTTTTAAATGAGATGTTTAAAGGAGGGCGCCCCCGCCGCGCACGCACGTGTCATTTACGCAGCATCACTTTCATATTCGCTGTCATTATCATCGTCATAATACCCTTCAAAATCAGCATAATACTCATGACGATAATAATCATCTTCGCTACCAAACTCAGGATATGCATCATCACAGATATCTTCATTAGCTGTTAAAGAGGCATTGCTATGAATATATGAAGAACCAGAGATAAGAGCATCACAAATAACGGCATCATCAAAAACACGTGATTCATCACAAATGTAAGCAGAGCCACTTATTTTTGCATTGCCTCCGACATGGGCATCATCACAAATGACAGCATTATCAGAAATATGAGCATGATCAGTGACACGGGCGTTATCATAAATTTGTGCATTGCCTTCAATTACAACGGCGTTGTTAGCATGCGCATTACCAGACAGCTTTGCATTGTCCTTTAATGTCATACCTTCAAAAATAGCATTCCCATAAATTTGCGCATTACCATAGACATCAACAAAAAAGCTTTTTACTTTAGCATTTCCAAAGACGCGTGCATTTTGAAAGACCCGTGCTTTATTATACACCCAGCAATTGCCCTCATGAGATAAGTTGCTTTCATTTTCAATATACCCCCCTAAATCGCCTTTTTTGACATCATCAAAATCTCTTAAGGCTCTAATTCGAGTTAAGAAATGACCATCGATATATTCACAATCATCAATAAATTCGTATTTTTTTGCAGGATTTTGCTTATTAAAAGACGCAGTTTCATTTGAAATGGAAGAGATAACGGGGGTGTTTTTTGAGATATTTGTCATAATTAAAACCTTGATGTTAATATTGTTTTCAATTGACAACCTATAAAGGCGCCGGGTGTTGAAAACACGGCATCAAGTCCGTCGGCATGCCTTCCCCATAGGGTTTTGTATAGCATGACCACACCCGACAAAATTCTCATATATGCTAATCACAGCATAAAAGATAGTCAGTTTTTTGATATGGGAAAGATTGTTTCGTAATCTACCCGCTTGATGTTTAAGTGTTTTCAGCACTTGATCATTTATATAATAAAATACGTATTTATTGTCAAATGGTATTTTATCTTTTTTGATATTTTTTCTTATTTTTTTAATACGTTATGTATTGATAATATCTTATGCTTATTAATTGCTTCTTTTATATTTATGTGCTTTTAAAGCTATATTATGGGCTTTATGAAACGATTGCGTATTTTCTGAATCTATACATTTATAATATTTAAAAACGCTCTCATAATGCGTATTTTAAACTTTATAACCTATCAATTTTGTCACTAAATGGCTTTTAAAATTTCTGTTAATTTCTTTTAATAACACATTTTAGACTTAACAGCCTTATAGGGACTGTCTTTATAACAAATGCTTTCATTTGCATTTTTGCTTTTTCTATAGCTGTTATATGCTTTATAGCCATGGCATCATTTTTCATGTTCATAAGAGAAATGATAAATAGGATATATGATAATTGTGATTTATAGACCGTTATGAAAACACTTATGAAAACATCTCAATAGAAACTGATCATTATAGAGATGAGCAAAATCCCTTTTAATAAACTTTTGTCATTTTTGTCAGTTCTTTTTAGAACCTATATCATTTTTTTTAAATGAGAGAAAATTAAAATCATTATATTTCAATAAGTTAAGTTTTATCAATTTTTCAAAATACAACTTATTAAAACAGCCATAACAAATAAATACAACTGTAAATATATATTTGTCAGTTTATGTCAGTACATTGAATCGACAAAAGTGATCATTTAGTGAATGATTAAAACATGTCTTATGAGAGTATGTGATCTTTTAAAGCCTTTCAAAAGAAAGGGATTATAATCATAATAAATGCTATCAAGACCATTATGGTTATGAGTTTTGGAGGTGCTTTTTACGCCCCCCTTTACATATTTTTCAATAAAAAATAAAAGTCATTATATTTCAATATGTTATTTTTTATCAATTTTTCAAAAAACAACCTATATCAATAGTACAACCTATAAATTCAACTAATGCTCTATGTTTTGTAAGGGTTTTGGGGGGGTAGAAACATTCAAAACCTATAAGTAATATAAGAAAATGAATATACATAACCCTCTTTAAATAAAGCTTCTGATAACAATAAAGCACTCATTTTAGATTACGGTTTAATCTTTTAAAGGCAATGTAAAAGAAGCGTATTCACTTTAAGATGGGATTTCTTAAAAGTCTTAAAGCAATTCAAAGTAGAGTATTTAAAAGTGTAAGTTTCTTCTTTTTAGAATAATGCATATAAACACTCCTTTTAAAGATTGTATCTAATCAACTTAACAAGAGAGGTATAGATTATGGTTATAAGATTCTATACCCCTTTGTGAGTTTAGCAAGCCAAGTCTATTCAGTTTCTCTAATTTCTAATTTTGGTAAGTTCTTAACAATTTTCATTGTCTCTAAACTTATGGTAATAACTCTAGAGGGTAGGCAGGGGTGCCAATGGTTTCAACAGCATAACGATTGGCATCATTAACAATGCCACTCTTTTTATCAGTCTTAACACATTGACGCCCCATAACCCATTCAAGAGCGGGTTTACCATTAACGATATACTCACAAGCGTCAAGAGGGATATCTGTTATTGTGATATTGTTATTATAAATAACAGTGGTTTTATCTTTCTCTTTACCTGCTTTTGCGAATTTCATTTCAGTCACGTAATAGAATTTTTCTGGATTAGAGATCTCTGTAACTTTTGGATTACCTTTTTTAAAGGTTACGGGATAAGGTTTTACAGTTTCATAATTCACGTGCAAATGATCCAGTTCACGCCCTGTTACAACAGAGTTCCGTTTTCGTATAAGGGGTTTAAGTCTCTTCAAAAGAATTAAAACGAAGCTTATTAAATCCATTTTGAATGAATTGAGAAAAAATGCAGAAAAATGCTAAAAAAGCCGATAATTTTTTCAAAAGTTTTTTAAATGCTGTTTATCCGCAGCCCATGAGAGAGATCAGATCAGCAAAATAGTGAAATTTGCTGTTTATTTTATGGAAAAAAGACAAATGAAGCATGTGCTTTTAAAATATCATAATGATTATTTTGATAGGTTTTATGAGTCACTAAAATAATCTAGTTTGTTAGTTCAATTTACAGACACAAACTGACAAATATATATTATTGATTGTATTTAAGGTTGTATTGTCGATATAGGTTGTATCGTTAAAATTCTAACCTATTGAAATATAATGTTTTTAATTTTCTCTCATTTTAAAAAAATAATATAGGTTCTAAAAAGAACTGACAAGACTGACAAAACTCTTCTGATAAGGTCACTCAGATCATTTGCTTTTGGAAAAAAGTTCCTTGATGAGAATGCCATAAAAAGAGTTTTGCGTGGTTGTCTTAAAGACTTCAAAAGAGATTTCTTTATTGTTTTATGCTGTTGTTTTTAACCAAAGGATTCCATTCATACCGTCTATCAGGACGCCGACCTAATTCATTCCCCTCTATAGGAAATTCACGAATATAGTTACAACGACATAAAAGCTCTAAAGCTTGCTTAACGGTTTGATTGTCTTTTAAAGATCTCCAACACCGTCTATAGATATCTCTTGCCGTAAAAACATTGGGTAAAAGATCACAGCGCTCTACAATTAATTTTGCACGCTCTGCTGTTAATGTATCATTCGCCGCATAAAGACGTTTTGCATGACTTATCAGATATTCTTCCCAATATAAGGCTCTCTCAAGGGCATCTCTATTGATTTCAAAACGCCCCCCTTCACTCAATTCAAAAATCAATGCAAGGGTTGGTATGGTTTTATTCATTTTCAAAAGATGCGCTTGTAAACTTGATGAGAAATGACCTCCTTTGATTGTTCTTTGAAAATTTTCCCACCATACACGAAACATTTCTTGAGCTTCAGCAGAAAAGCGTATGGTAATAGGGTGTTTTGGTGATCCTAATGGTTTATCATAAAGAGAACGAAAAATTCCTTGATAACTTTCCCATGCCTTTTGATTGGGAGGTCTATCAACCCATAACCGCTCTTTTCGTTCATCGGGCCACACCAGCATTTGAAATCGTTGCAATAAGCCGTCATTATTTGTTCCATGGTGCATTGCTTGAATAATGGGAATAATCCGTGAAGGTTGAATGCCCCCAATAATGGAAATGGTTGCATTGGGAATAAAAATGGTTCCACGTCCTATACGGTCATAGGTGTATGATTTTTTGCCATTAAAAGCTGTTAGATAAAAAGAACGGTCTGATTGATATTCCTTCCGTTCCAAATCGGATAAAAAACCAGATAATTCATCACGAACCAACAAGAGACCACGGGGGTTTTCTTTTAACAATTCCCCAAGCTTTTCGACGGTCACATCGTTGACAATAAGACGTCGTTTATTAAGCGTGTCATCTTCCTCACTTTCTTTATGTTCAAGAGATTGAGAAAGAAGAGCAAGGGCTTGTTCCTCGTCTTGATCTTTGAGTGCTTTGTAGGCTTGTTTTTTCTTTTCTCTTTTGTCTAATTCAATAAGAATATCTTTTGTTTCTTGCTGTTTTTTCTTCTTTAACCATTCTTGATGCCATTCCTCTTGAAAAACATCGAGAGGTGCTAAAGCAGCTTCCATGGTATCTGTTTTCATAGTTGAAGGTTCCCCCACAATGGCACCCCAGAGATTAGGAACAATTTTCCAATTGGCATGTTGTTTTGGAGAAACCCGCACGCCATTTCCAATGACAGCAGACAATCCACATAAAGCAGAAACAGCAACAAAATCGATAGAAGATTGTTGAATATCAGCAACGTCATAAACATAGTTTATTAATGGTGTTGGAAGCAGGAATATTTTAAAAGGCTCGACGGGTAAGAGAGCCGTAGCAATCGGTTGTAATTGCCCCCAACCATTTTGTTGCAAGGCTTGTTCATAAGAAATGGCTTTTAAACAAGTATTTTCGTTTAAAGAGACATTATCGTTATCATTGACGGGAGTATTTTCATTATTGTTTTGTAAATTACTATCTTTCATAGTTTCCCTCTTTTAAGAAAGTAATACGTTATTAAAATCGGTTCCTTTTGGAGCTTGCATCATAAAGACCTCAAAGCCTTGTCTATAGGCACGCGCAGCTAGGGTAAAACCTGCTTTACGACCCGCATCATCGCCGTCCATTGCAATGGTGAGACGTCCTTTTGTATGGGGTAAATTCACACGCATCATGCCACTGGTTGAAAGAGAAGCCCATAAATCAACGGGCTCTGATAACAACCCAGACAAAAGAGCCAGCCCCGTTTCAATGCCCTCACAAATGACCAGATGTTTGGGATTGCCTTGACTTAAATGCACAGCACCACCTGTTACAGATCCCAACATGGCTTTTGCTGGTTTTTGGTCTGTTTTGCAGCCATTGGCTTGTAAAAAGGTTCTATGAATGGCGAAAGAGCCAGCGCCATTAACAAGAGCCACCAACGCGGGCAGTGTAATCCCAGAGGGGTGCGAACATTTGTCGTAAAAGCGTAAATCAGCAGGCAAATCACATGTAATACCCCGCATACGTAAATAGGTTTCTGCTAAAGTATTTTTGATTGGTTGGCTTTGTTGCCAAATTGCTTTTGCTCTCTCTGCTTTCTGTTTTGCTCGTTTGAGATCAGCACAAAACTGTTTTGAGAAAGAGAGCGTCTGATCATAAGCTTTATCAAAAAAGGCTTGTTTTCCAAGCAAGCCAATTCTAATGAGCGCTTGTATGATCTCTCTAAAAGAGCAGCCAGCATAACAATAGAGTAAAAGACGCCCATCATGTCCATTGGCAAGGGATAAGCTAGGCAGCCTATCATCATGAGCAGGGCAACGGGCTGTTCCATAACGCCCATGCCAAGTACCACGCAAGGCACGTGTGATACCTTGCGCATTCTTAAAAGAACACATCATTGTAAATCCTATAACGTTGCGTCATAGGACGGATTGTGCTATCTCTAGGGTGATGAGTTTGAGAAAGCCTTGTCCGTCCTTACGTGACAAGGTTTTTTTTTATGCCGCGTCACTTTGACGTTGCTGTTTTGCTTGCTCGATGACATTCAAAAGATCTGATTGTAACCAACGGGATAAAAAACCAAATTTTAAAGGTTTTGGGAGAGAGCCATTGGTTACATGACGGCGGAATGTTGAGACACTCATATGAAGCAATTTTGCACTTTCACGGTCTGTCAAAAGAATATCATTTTCTGTCATACTAAAATCCTTTCTATCAAAAAATGGTAACAAATCATAACTATTTATTAACCACATTTTGGTTCATTTAGAAAGATGTTTTATTCATAGAAAACAATATTTTATCATACAATTTCTGATGTGATAATTTATGAGTCTTATTGAGAAAGAATGAGAGACAAGAGAGAGAAAGTTATCCACAGATCATGGGGTTATTCACCCCATATCTTAAGATTGACCCGTGACATAAGCCGCCCATTTATCCATATAAACGCGGCGCTGTTCTAAATAGTCAGTCCGACGATAGGCACGCTCTACTTTACCGCCGACCGTATGAGCTAAAATAGTTTCAGCGACTTCATAGGGAGCATCGGTTGTCTCAGCGAGCCAATTGCGTAAACTAGAGCGAAAACCATGGGGGCAGGCATCAATCTTATTCTCTCTCATATACTTTGCCATACAACTATCAGCAAGGGGACCGCGACCGGTAGCAGAAAAAAAGAAATCATTGCGAGAGAACAAGCGCGCTTGTTTTAAGATTTCTAATGCCTCTGATGATAAGGGCACACGAAATTCTGTTGTAGCATCACGCAAACCTTTCATATTTTCAGCAGGGATAGTCCAGATATCTCCATCAACT
Organism: Bartonella sp. CL266QHHD; assembly: GCF_042195355.1. NCBI lineage: Bacteria > Pseudomonadati > Pseudomonadota > Alphaproteobacteria > Hyphomicrobiales > Bartonellaceae > Bartonella > Bartonella sp. CL266QHHD. The sequence goes on along the minus strand of NZ_JBHIOD010000033.1, from coordinate 213 downwards.
TGATCTTTATGAATATGACACAAAGGATTGGTACGAACCCCTGTCAGAATAAGCAAACGCAAAGCCAGTTGTGTTAAGGTTGATGCTTCGCAAAGTGTTTTATAAAAGGTAGGGACATCTCTCCAATCCATAGCTGGTAAATTTTGTGTTTTATGACGTTGTTTACCTAAGAGCGCGCGTGCTTTTTCTGTTGCTTGTAAATCAACATTCAAA